>JBCBEA010000054.1:0-12498 GCA_038529195.1 Cyanobacteria bacterium J06600_6 | reverse complement strand
CTAATACTTCAATCGGGATAGATCGATACTCATTAGTTTTAGGGTCAATAAAACCATCGGCTTCACCAGGAGGATCGCCTGCCTGCAAAATATAGAAATCTTCGGCACGGTTAAAATCTAAACCGTCATAAAAACCGCGGTTAACTAAATCTACAAAGTTACCGCCGTTAACAGGGGCACTAAAACCATCAATCACAACGGTTAAGTCGCCTTTGTTTGTGGCTATATCGATGGTTGCTCTGCCCAAAAGCTGTGGTAAATTATCGTATTCATCAGGAACTTCAAAGGGGTAGCCAACTACCATCGACTCTTCTAGTTCCGTAACGAGATCTAGCAGTTCTTTACGCTTGATATAGGTTGCCTCACGTTCTTTGTTATCGACAACCTCCCGTAGTTCTATAATTCCTTGAGCTAGCTGGTCAATTACTGCTTCAGCTTGCGGTTTACGCTCTTCAGGAACGCTCGCTAGCAGTTTTTCTCGACGAGAAGACAAGACAAAACTAGCATCGCTAATATTGCGACTGATGTTTTTCCAGCGTTTTGCTCTTAGCTTGCTAGATATTCCTTCTAAACTTTTTTGCAGTTTTCTAACGGAGTCATTTTCGATGGGCAGGGCATATCTCAAAATTGCTTGAGGATCAGTAACAGCATCTCCTTGAGCCAAAATTGCTGTCGCTTGGGGTTGCCAGACAAATAATCCGCTCAACATCACTACTACAGTTAAAAAAAGTGTAATTGGCTGCTGCGGAAAAGGAAATTTGCCTTTAAACCAGTTATTTTGCTTGATGTTCATAAGTTATTCATAAATTTAATCTTGAAATTCAATCTCGATCTTTGGCGAAAAATATTAAGAAAAACCAAAACTACTAAGGTGTATGTTCTTAGTATTTGCTCTCCCTTGTCAACATTTCTTTACTTCATTTGGCACTTAATTACGGCTCATTTTAAATCGCCAGCAAGAGGTGGATTGAAAAGATAACTGAGGTTTAGCTAGAGCTGTTTGTAATTACCTAAAACTTCCACCTTAATCCTGGATCCTCTTCGTAACCCGCCATCAGGTACAATTAAATGTCAATCTTTAAGCATATATTTTTAGCTTCATGATTTCTAGTAATGACTTTCGCACAGGAGTTACTGTTGAGCTGGATGGCTCTGTCTGGCGCGTAGTAGAGTTTCTGCACGTCAAACCAGGCAAAGGTTCAGCTTTTGTCAGAACCAAGCTCAAAAACGTTCAAACAGGAAGTACGGTAGAGAAAACTTTTCGCGCGGGAGAAAGCGTCCCCCAGGCGAATTTAGAGAAGCGCACCATGCAGCATACCTATAAAGATGGAGAGGAACTTGTCTTTATGGATATGGAAACCTACGAAGAAACTCGCATGCGAGAGGAAAGTCTGGGAGAAAAAACCAACTTTTTGAAGGAAGAAATGGAGGTAAACGTTATTTTTTGGGATGAGAAAGTCTTAGAAATAGAATTACCGACTTCTGTAACCTTAGAAATTACCGATACCGATCCTGGTGTTAAAGGCGACACGGCAACAGGAGGAACAAAACCCGCAATTGTAGAAACAGGCGCACAGGTAATGGTTCCTTTGTTTATTTCGATTGGAGAAAAGATTAAAATCGATACTCGCGATGGTTCTTATCTTGGTCGAGAAAATTAATTGGCGCTAAATTTTTTGCTCTTTAAATTAATCGACAATCACCACGATCTCTCAGATACGTAAAATTACTACACAACTATCTTTGAGAACGACAACATTACTCTTAATAACGGCTGTATAGTTTGTGTCTATAAATTTTCAAGAACTCCGCGATTTGTTAGGGGCGATCTCTCAAACCGACATCACAGAGTTAGTACTCAAAAACGATGATTTTGAATTAACGGTACGCAAGGAGAAAGGTTTAGTCGCAATTGCACCAACTGCGGTTGCGCCTCAAATTATGGAAGCTGCACCTGCTCCAGCATCAAGCGCGCCTAATGTTATCGCTACTCCTACCCCCGAAGCACCTGCTGCCCCCACGGTAGACGATAAAAAGTGGGTAGACGTTACCTCACCCATGGTAGGGACTTTTTATTCTGCACCTGCTCCTGATGAAGATCCTTTTGTCGGTGTCGGCGATCGCATTACGAAAGGAGATACGGTCTGCATTATTGAAGCGATGAAGCTGATGAACGAAATCGAAGGAGAAGTCTCTGGGCAAATCATGGAGATAGCAGTAGAGAATGGCGAACCGGTAGAATTCGGTCAGGTTTTGATGCGAGTTAATCCTGGGTAAGGTTTGGGAGTGGGGAGTTAAGTTAATCTAACTCCCTGCTCAAACAAGTTGATTGGGTTTTTGATTGAGTTTGCCAAAATTACCCTCGCCTTTGAAATCGAGCAGTGTTAATTTCAGAAGGTATTTAATTAAGCTTGGGTAGTTAACCTCATGGAAATTCTGACTATTGTGCTAGCAAGTTTGCTATCTCTAGGCTCTGGAGGAGGACTTGTCCTGGATAAAATTGCCCAAGGAAAAATTCGTCAGCAGGTTATCAGTATTGAGGAGCAGAGGGTAAGAATTGATAACCAGCCTAACTATCGTGTAGTTCAGGGTAAGGTTGGTCGGGTTCGTATTGCTAGTCGAGGAGTCAGAATTGAGCCAGGTATTAGAATTGCCGAGCTCGACCTCGAAACTGACCCTTTAGCCGTTAAGCTAGATGAAATTAACCTTAGCAGTATTGATCGTCTGAGAGAATCTTTAGTTACTCCCGCGACAGGAGCAGCCAGGTTGGTTTTGCACGAAACCGATCTCAACCAGGCTTTGCAATCAAAAAAAGTTCGGCAACAGCTACAGCAAACTCTTAATCGCCTCATTGCCAGTCGAGCAGGTTCAAACAATATCCGTTATGAAATTTCCGAGGTTCAGCTAGATCTGCGCCCAAAAAATCGTCTACAGCTTGCTTTTCAGTTGAGTAGACCTAGACCTCAGCAAGCTTCCGATCTCAGTCGCCTCGGAACTTCTCGCCCCCAAAACCCTTCTAGAGAATTGATAATTAGCCTCGAATTAAGTCTCAGAGTTATGAATGGTCAAACAATTCGTCTGCTAGACCCGAAAGGAACAGTCAATGGTCGTCCTATGTCTCCGCGGTTGCTGAATGGTTTTGCAACGGGAATTAGCGATCACCTTAATTTAAATACTCTAGAAGCGGACGGAATTCTAGCCCGTATCTTACAATTAGAGATTAGTGAAGATAATTTAGAGCTAGTTAGTTTCGTTAGACTTGAAACTCAACAGCCATAGTTTTCAGCTAAAAACCCAGACCTTTCCTTAGATCGGGAGCATCATTCATGCAGGATCGTAATAAAAATCGTTTTTCTTTGACCGCGATCGCCGCCATTACGGGACTTATCCTGGCAGCAGGGGGTGGAGTCGCTTGGTGGACAAAATCAAACCTTGAAGAAACAGCTAAAGTAGTTCAGCCTAATCCTTCTCCGATTGAGCAAGCAGATCCAGTCAGTCCAATTCCTGACCCCATCACTCAAGAAAAAGTGGTGTCTGTTTCCTGGCTCAATCCAACGGGAGATACGATCAAGCTCGTGTCTAACCCCATGACTTTTGCTAAGTCAATTAAACCAGAACAGGTATTGAAAACGGCAATTGAAACTCTGTTATCTCAACCCCCTGAAGGAGCGGAATATACTACGGCAATTCCTAAAGATACAAAGCTGTTAAGTCTCGATCTTAAAGAATCAGGAATACATATTAATCTATCGAAGGAATTTATTGCAGGCGGAGGTAGTGCTTCAATGAGCAGCAGACTCGCCCAAATTATTTATACCGCCAGCAGCTCTAGCGATCGCGAACCAATTTGGATTAGCGTCGAGGGGAAAGCTTTGGAAAATTTGGGGGAAGAAGGAATCGTTGTTAACCAGCCGATGACCAAAAAGGATTTTAAAGATAATTTTGAAGGCTTCGATTTGGATAAATCTACGTCCTAGAGCTGCTATCTATAATTTATTACTATTGACTGCTATATTTTTTCTTATTTTTTATAATTGATAGCCGACAGCTGATAGCTGATAGCTGATAGCTGATAGCTGATAGCTGATAGCTAGAAAACTGAAACTGACATAATTTGCATTTAGTGTTCATTCGTCTTAGCCACAATCCGATCAAAGTACCAGTTAAGTACAGGAGTCAGTAAACTATGCCAGCGATTAACGATCGCTAATTCCCAACCAGGAGCGATCGCAAACCGCTGTTTTTCTACCCCGCGTAAAATTTGTTCGGCAACGGCAACGGGACTCCAGGTTTTCGCCGTGGCTGTAATTTGCTTGGTTTCGGCTGGCTTAATTTTATTCTCCGCAGCCAGCTGTGGAGTGTCAGTATCGGGGGGATAAACGATTGTGACACCAATACCCTGGGGTTTTAATTCTCCCCTCAGGGACTCTGCTAAACCTCTGAGAGCAAACTTTGAGGGACAATAGCTACTATAGCCATAAATACCAATCAGTCCCGCTCCTGAAGAAATTAGCACGATCTGACCCTGCTGGTCGGTCACCATTGCGGGGAGGGCAGCCTTAACGCTATACAGCGAGCCAAAATAATTGACCGCCATTGTCTGCTCAAAAATTTCTAACGGCATTTGTGTAAAATAGCCAGGATGTACCATTCCTGCTGAAGTGACCAATAGATCTGGTGTTCCTAAACTGGCGATCGCCCGATCGATAGCGAGGGTAATAGACTTGGAATTAGCAACATCAGCAACCCTGATCTCAATTTTCTGACCTGGCTCTAAATTTAGCGCCCTAATTTCTCCCTCAGCCTGTTCTAGTTTAGTGCGATCTCTGGCGATGAGGGTAACGTTTGCGCCCTGCTGGGCGACTAGTTGGGCGATCGCTTTGCCAATTCCGCTAGAGCCACCAGTGATAATTACGTGTCGATTGAGATATTTCATGGCTACAGTCTACAAGTTTATAGCTTTATTACTAACCTTCGGCAAAATAGCCTTTAGAACGTGGCATAATCACGTTGCTCGAACAGTCAATTATCTTAAGCGTCAGTAAGATTACTAAATGTCAAAGGACACCCACAAAGACTAGTATGGGGGAGAATTTGCCTTTCCTCTCATTTTTACCATGGTAGCTACGAGACATCGTCGATTCCGTCGCCAACTTAGAAGATGGATCGAAAAATCGGTATTGACGACGTTGGTTTTATCCCTCTGTTTTTATCTCTATGGCACGAAAATAGAGCCAAACTGGATTGAAATTGTCCCCATCGAGTTAACAATTCCTCATTTGTCTCCAGCTTTTGATGGTTTTAAGCTAGTTCAGATTAGTGATTTGCATGTCAGTAAATTTATGCCCGAATCACGATTTGAGCGAATTATTCGCCTTGTCAATCAACAGCATGGGGATGCGATCGCCATTACAGGAGATATCATTACCGCGAGAGGACGTTTCAACGAAGAGAGGCTAGGGCAACAGCTGAGTCGTCTTCACGCAGCCTTCAAGGCCGTCGCTGTCTTGGGCAATCACGACCACTCAAGAAGAATCAAAGCACTAAAACGAACCCTAGCTCACAGCCAAATTGATAATTTAGATAATCAGGTTTATCTAATCGAACGTGATGCCCAACAGTTAGCTTTAGCCGGATTAGACGACCCCTATTGGGGAGAAGCTGATCTGGAGGGAACTATTGCGCAACTGCCCCCAGAAGTTCCTGCCATACTTTTAGTTCACGAACCAGACTACATTGAACAAAGTGCCAAAACCCATAAATTTGCCCTGCAGTTATCGGGTCATTCTCATGGAGGTCAGATTAGAATCCCCTTCTTTAATCCTTTAGTTTTACCCCGTGGCGGTCGGAAATACTACGCAGGATTAGATCTAGTTGAAGATACCCTTACCTATACCAATCGTGGTTTGGGAATGACTAATTTACCGATTAGAATTGGCAGTCGTCCCGAAATTACTGTTTTTACCCTTCATAGTCCAGGATAATACTGGGACTAATTATTCGGATTCGAGGGCGATTTGAATTACTTGAACCAGGTCTTCAATACTACGACACTGAGAAGGTAGTAAGCAGGGAAAAACTTTCAAACCCTCAATCTGATTTGCTGCTTCTGTAGTTTTGGTATCCAGGGTGATTAGCGGTAAAGACGCCAGATGTTTGTATTCTTGAAGCGATCGCAAATATAGATTCGGTTGAGCAATCTGAGAACCGTTTAAGATAATTGCGTCTATTTGCCAAATACGGGCAAGATTATGAGCCTGTTCGATACTGTCTGCCTCAATTAGGCGGTGCCGACAGCCTGCAGGTAGCCCACAGCTATCGTCAAAGCTTTTAAGATCAAAGTTGGAATCGTAATTAGAAGTTGCTGAAGGATCGATTACCTCTAGTTCAGGATACAGACAAAGAATTGTCAATCTCTTAATTTCTGTGCTGCTCACAGCAGATAACTGAGAATCGGAACTAGAAACTGGAGGCAGAGGTTTGATTTCTCTTTGCGGTAATAACAGCGTTAACTGGCGCTGTCTAACTATTGTTTGATTTGTGATTTTAGCGCCCATCGTCACCGCTAAATGTTCGGCAAGAATGTAGTTTAAACCCAGATCGTGAAAGTTAGATCTATGTTGTTTGAAACTGGTAATTTCAATTGCTGTTGTTCTATCTTTCCGGGCGTAAACCTGAATTTCTAACTGGGAATTTGAGACATCATTAAGCACCTCTAGCATTAGGTGAGACAGCACTAAAGACAGTAGTGATTCGTTAGCGACAATCACCTCGCTACCAGATTCAATCCGAAACTTGGGTTGGGCAAAAGTAACTTGCGAATCGGGATGACCATCTATCAGATCAACCTTAATCAAATTTGCTTGATAAAGCTGACGACAAAGAAATTCTAAATTGATTAACTCCATTTCTGACGAAGACTTAGTAATTAAAGTACTAAGCTGCAAGAGATCGTCAATTGTTCTCACCATTTTTTTTCCACTATGATGAATCAACTCAACATATCGAGCTTGACGCTGATTTAGCAAGCCTAACTGCTGTTTGCCCAGTAAGTTGGATAAACCGACAATTCCCGTCAGAGGCGATTTAAGTTCGTGGCTGACTGCTGCCAAAATTTCTACTGCTGTTCTGTCTATTGTGCAGGTCGAATAATTATCGATCGCCTGTTCTGCCTTGGTTGCTGGTGTGGCGATAATTAAAGAATATGGCTCTTGGTGTACTTTTTTTCCTTCTAGATTAGTTAGGGGAATCTTCAGATAGTTCCAGTTTAGTTCTCCCTCAATCTCTAATTCGCCAAAGTTTTGGCGATCGCCTGACTGAGTTTCTGACGGCTGTTTCCAAGACCAATTCAAATCTTGATGACAATTGCGATCGCCAGGCGGAATTTCTGGCATGTCCGTCATAGAGATTGATTTCTGGCTTTCAATCCACCTTTTTGTCATTCGATCTAAATCGCGATCGCTTCGAACTGGCTGAACTGTTGGAGATAAAATTTGGGAATCTGTCTGTTCCAGAAGCTGCCACTGCTGGTTGTGATAAACTGCCTTTCCTTGAGCTGTTTCAATCCTGCTTGGCAAAGCAATCTCGTCAATCAAATTAGCTAGATTAGTCAAGGTCTTTGGTTCAGAATAATTCGTCTTCGCTAATGAGCTTGAGGCAAGATAGGCGAGCATTTTATTACGGTCTAACTGTCCCTGCAATTCTCCCTGGCGATCGACAATTAAGCAAACTTCCTGCTCCCAAAATAGAGGGTCATACTGGAAACGGGCAAGAAATTCGGTTAGCTTCAGATCTCCTCTGTAGGTTGTTGCTGATTTTGGCGAGATTTGAACCGGAGGAACTGCTCTAGAGTTAATTTTTAGCGGCGACATTCCGTTACGAGGATGACTAATTAGGGATATCTGCTCTCCCAACCAGGCTTCTGTAATTAAAGGTAGTAAATCTTTGGCATAGATAACTCCCCATCCTCCCTGATCGTTGGGAATTGCCAAGTTGTCACAGTTTAGGTGCTGAAAAATATCCAGCATATTACCTAAGTCGGCTGCTGACTGACAAATAGGAATTGGGCAGATAAATTCTTGCAGAGATGGGGAATGATTGGACATAGATAATTGACAAAAAGGTTGAGCTTTAAACTCTTAATAAAAAAAATCAGAGGAAGCAATCAACAGCGAAATTGTGGTCGGTAATTAGATTTATCTTTAGTTGTCAAACTACCAACCTTGCAAAACTTAAACTTATTTATCGAGTTAGCTGATTTTAAGGGAATCACAAAGCAGAACTTCCGTAGGTTTATGATTAATTACCAGAAAGCAAAGCTAGATAGCTATTTTGCTTCCTGCAAAAAAATGCTGGGAACTATTAACGTTAAATTGATTCAAAGGATAATCATTAACTCTTCTCTGCTAATTGACCTCCCCCCATCGAGAACAACCCTACTAGAATGTCCGACATCTGCCAGTTGCTAAATCTCACTTGCTCAAAAATTCAGAACTAAGTGACCTAATTATTATTTCAAGATAACTTCAACACCACTTTGACTTACCTTAACTCTTGCTAGTAGACAAGTACTTGTACTTAAAATATTAGTAATAGTAATAATACTAGTACTTTTTGTCAGTAAAACAAATTTGTTTTTGATTATGTTTTGTTACGATAGGCACAAATGCACGATAAATGTTAAATTTTTATTAAATAAGGCTATGCGTAAGTAAACGTCTGCTCGCTCCTAACATTGCAGTGAATGAGTACGTACAGAATGCTCAGGTTTGAAATCAGCTCGAAATAATCGAGGTGAAAATTGAATTGAGCCTACTGTTTCTACCTGTACTAGCCGCTGCCATACATAACTTATGCTCTCATGTCAGATTGTCAAGACAACTTTACCTCTACAAACGCCGCAACCAATCGACTGCAAATTTGCTTTTTTTCGGTTCAAGAGCAACTCTGCAAAGCAGTCGAACGTCTGTTGGATGGCAATGATTACGAGCTAAAAACTTTTAGTGTGATTACAGAGTTAGGGGATTATGTAGTTGGCAATTATGAACAAATTGACTGTTTAGTATTGAACCATAGCCAGCTAGAATCGCTTTGTCAGCGATTGAAAGAGGCCTCTATTTTGCTCCCAACCGTCATTCTTGCAGCGGAATCAATCAATGCTCTGACTGAAACAGAAGCAGAGTTAGTCGCTTCCCTCACAGAGGAGAATTCTGGCGATATTTATCATCAAACAGAGATTAGGCTCTATTTAACCCAACTTAAGGAGATACGTTCCTATATCAGCTTGGCAATTAACAAATTTATTCGGCTGGCTCCTGATGCTAAGAACGATGGTTCTCAACCGGAACAGTTACCCAAACAAAAATCTTTGATTTTGCAGCAGCGACGTTTGACTGAAAAACTAAAGGAGAGACTTGGTTATTTAGGGTTTTTTTACAAGCGTAATCAGGAACATTTTTGGACAAATTTAGCGGAGTTAGAACAGGAACAGGTAATCAAGCAGATCAGCGAAGGTTATCGGCAAATTCTGTTGCTTTATTTTGACCGTGATTCGGAAATCAATCGCTTAATTGATGAATTTGTTGATCGCGCTTTTTTTGCTGATATTTCTACGTCACAAATTCTAGAAATACATATGGAGTTGATGGATGATTTTGCCCATCAGCTCAAGCTAGAAGGTCGTAATGATGATATTCTGCTGGATTATCGTTTACCTTTAATTGATATTCTGTCACATCTCTGTGAAATGTATCGGCGCTCAATTCCTGACTCTAGTGGATTGATTAATTTACCATTGGCACTAGAATAAATACCTAGATATAAGCTAAATTAATTATTGAAAATCAACAAAGTGTTTCTTAAGCAATTTTTTGGATTTATCGCTAAATGATGGTGGATAAGTTGTGAGATATTATGGATCAATTTAGAAAGACTTATGTACTAAAGCTTTACGTAGCAGGAAACACGCCAAATTCAGTTAGAGCCTTAAAAACACTAAAAAATATTCTGGAGCAGGATTTTCAAGGAGTATATGCTCTCAAAGTTATTGATGTGTTAAAAAATCCGCAGTTAGCAGAAGAAGATAAGATTCTGGCGACTCCCACCCTATCAAAAGTTCTGCCTCCTCCAGTTAGAAAAATTATTGGCGACTTGAGCGATCGCGAAAAGGTTCTAATCGGTCTAGATTTGCTGTACGAAGAGATTCGCGAGCGAAAATTATAAAGCTAATGGAGTGATTAAAGGTAAGATATTATACTAACCCTAAAAATTAAAAATAATTAAAGATACTTAATATTTTTCATGATATTTTGAATTTGGGTAAATACGAAATATCCCTAGTCCTGTTTTAGATGAACGAACCAAATTCCAGCAATCAACTGCCAGCAGAAGAACGTAATAGCAAAGGTGTGCGCAAAATTCGCACCATGATTGAGGGTTTTGATGAAATTACCCATGGTGGTTTGCCAATTGGTAGAACAACTTTGGTTAGCGGAACGTCAGGTACGGGTAAGACGCTTCTGGCGATTCAGTTTCTCTATCTTGGGATTGAATATTTTGATTGTCCTGGAATATTTGTAACTTTTGAGGAATCGCCCAAAGATATCATTGAAAATGCCTATAGTTTTGGCTGGGATCTACAGGGATTAATTGATCGCGGGAAACTGTTTATTCTTGATGCTTCTCCCGATCCGGAAGGGCAGGAAGTGGTTGGTAATTTTGATTTATCGGCACTGATCGAACGGATTCAGTATGCAATTCGCAAATATAAGGCCAAACTAGTTTCGATTGACTCCGTCACCGCTGTTTTTCAGCAATACGATGCAGCATCAGTGGTTCGCAGAGAAATTTTCCGTTTAGTTGCCCGCCTCAAGCAATTAGAAGTCACATCGATTTTAACGACAGAAAGAGTACAAGAATATGGTCAGATCGCCCGTTTTGGGGTAGAAGAATTTGTTTCAGATAACGTCATTATTATTCGTAACGTCTTAGAAGGTGAGCGCCGTCGTCGTACGATTGAGATTTTGAAACTGCGCGGTACGACTCATATGAAGGGAGAATATCCCTTTACAATTACCAATGATGGCATCAACATCTTTCCGTTGGGAGCGATGCGTCTTACTCAGCGTTCTTCTAACGTACGTCGTTCTTCTGGAGTCAAAACTCTCGACAAGCTTTGTGGGGGCGGATTTTTCAAAGACTCAATTATTCTGGCGACGGGAGCAACGGGTACGGGCAAGACTCTGTTGGTCAGCAAGTTTCTAGAAGAGGGCTGTCGTCAGGGAGAGAGAGCCGTATTATTTGCCTATGAAGAATCTAGAGCGCAGCTATCTCGCAACGCTTCTTCCTGGGGCGTAGATTTTGAAGAAATGGAGCGCAAAGGATTGCTCAAATTGCTCTGTGCCTACCCAGAGTCGGCAGGTTTAGAAGATCACCTACAGATGATTAAGTCAGAAATCACTGATTTTAAGCCCTCTCGCATTGCAATCGACTCTCTTTCCGCTTTAGCTAGGGGTGTAACCAATAATGCGTTTCGCCAGTTTGTAATTGGAGTTACGGGTTATGCCAAGCAGGAAGAAATCACGGGCTTCTTTACCAATACTACAGATCAGTTTTTAGGAGCGAACTCGATTACCGAGTCTCATATTTCAACGATTACCGACACGATTATTCTCTTGCAGTACGTAGAGATTCGTGGCGAGATGTCGAGAGCCATGAACGTTTTTAAGATGCGTGGTTCGTGGCATGATAAAGGCATCCGTGAGTATGTGATTAGCTCCGATGCTCCAGAAATCCCTTATATCAAAGAATCCTTCAGTAACTATGAAGGGATTATCAGTGGTTCGCCCTCCCGTGTATCGATCAACGAGAAAAGCGAACTGTCTCGCATTGCCCGTAATGTGAAAGATATTAATATTGACCCCAATAAAAGCGATCGCTAAATAGAATCTATCAGAGGCGTAGGGTTCTGACTATGAAATACTAAATGGCAGATTGGCGCTCGCAGATGGAAACTTGGCTACAGGAAATTGCGCCTTTAGCTAATCAGATAGATCGGGATGCAGATAAATTAAAGACAGTGCTGCAACAGATGGGTGATCGTTCTTGGCTAGCTCTCAAAGCAGCAAAAGAGCTAGGTGGAATGGGCATCGACGAAGTTGAATATCGTCGGCTACAAATATCTCTGGCAAGAACTTCTGGGGCGCTAACCTTTTTACAAACTCAGCATCAAAGCGCAGTAAGTAAGCTAATTCAGAGTGGTAATATCTCTCTGCGATCGCAGTTTTTTCCTGGTGTAGCTCAAGGCAAACCGCTAGTGGGAGTCGGATTCTCTCATTTACGCCGTCAGGGAGAGCCAATGGTTAAGGCTAGACAACTGGAAAACGAAGGATATGAACTCTCTGGTAATGTTCCCTGGATTACGGGCTATGGTTTTTTTGACTGGTTTATCTTAGGCGCTACTTTAGAAGACGGTAGAGAACTTTATGGACTTTTACCTTT
>JBCBEA010000053.1:0-12694 GCA_038529195.1 Cyanobacteria bacterium J06600_6 | reverse complement strand
GATCGAGAATATTGAAAAGTAATCAATTCTGGCTAATCATAATTTCACCGCGATCGAATATCTCTCCATTTGTACCAATACCTAAGATTTCTAATCTATCCGAGTATACTTCCACAGCAGCAAAACCCAATCTAGACACCGCATATGCCGTCCAGTCTGATTTACCTACCTTTCTTAGCTGTGCGCCATTGCCACAGGTAATATAAGTTGTACCGTTAATTGGTTTGGTTCTTTCATAATGATGATCGTGACCATTTAGATAAAGTTGAACGCCATAGCGAGCAAATAAAGGTGGCAGCCGTTCGATGAGTTTCGAACTACCACCGTGTCTTCCAGAGGAATATATAGGGTGATGTCCAAAAACTACTTTCCAAGGTTGTTTGGACTGCTGCAACTCTGTTTCCAACCATTCAAACTGTTCTTCTAATGGAGTACTAAAATTAGTATCTAGAGCAAAAAATTGGACATGACGATCGGTAAAAGTATAGTAGTATCGACCGCCCATGTTGAAGTCTGCATACTCAATCTGCTTTGCTCCGCGCTCGAAATTGTCGGTATCGTGATTACCTAAAGCTGCATAAAATTTTACCTGCTGCTGCAAAAGTTCTTGGTAAGGAGTTTCAAAGGTATCCTTGATTTTATCTATGTCGCCATGACTATAGATATTGTCTCCTGTCATTAATACCAAAGGAAAAGGGTTGGCAGCATAAAAACAGCTCATAGTCTTGGCAACCTTATATTGCCCATTACCTCCAGTACCAACATCCCCCATGACGACAAAGTTGGACAAAAGTTTTGCTGAAGAACGAGTCCGAAATTTAGGACAGCTTCTGTATGTCAGTGGATATTCAAACGATAAATAGCTGTGTCCCCCTAGAACTATTCCCAGTCCTCCTAGTGCGCTTAAACTGAGCAATTTTCGACGTTTCAACTGCTTTGAATCCCCCTAGCTTATCAATCACTGATGAAGCTTAGGTAGAAAGTGTCAAGAACTTCACAAGATTTACTTTAGCGATCGCCCGTAAACTCGCAAATTAAACAATCTCGCTTAAATCAAGTATGAATTTTTGTATGTAAATTGTCATCTTCATGATATCCGCAGCTGTAGTTAGGTAATTTTAGGTATATCTCCTAGTTTTAACCCATGCGCACTATGAAAAAAACTCTCTTATTTCTATTAAAAGTTAGTCTCTATAGTGTGGGATTGCTTGGGACTTCTGGGGTTATGACAAATGCACAAATTACCCCCGACGGTACTGTTAATACCCAGGTAAATCAAAATGGCAATGTGGCGGAGATAACTGGCGGAGAAACGAGAGGCGATAATCTGTTTCATAGTTTTCAGGATTTATCCGTTGAGACGGGGAACGAAGCTTTTTTTGATAATGCGTCGGCTATCTCGAATATTTTTAGTCGGGTAACGGGTGGTGATGTTTCCAGTATTGATGGTTTAATTCGGGCAAACGGTAGTGCAAACTTGTTCCTAATTAACCCTGCAGGTATCCTGTTTGGGGAAAATGCTAGCTTAGATCTGGGCGGTTCTTTTTATGGCAGCAGCGCCAGCAGTATGTTGTTTGAGAATGGGGAATTTAGCGCCGTAGATCTAGATAATCCCCCATTACTAACGGTCAATGCCCCGATTGGCTTTAGTTTTCGAGATAATCCTGGGGATATTATCAATCGTTCGACTAACAATGGTGTAGGTCTAGAGATTAATACGGGTGAAAGAATTACTTTTGTCGGCGGACAAATAGACTTTGAAGGGGGTCGGATTCGGACATCAGGAGGAAGTATTGAATTAGGCGGTATATCTGAGGCGGGAACGATCGCTCTAAATGAAGATGGAAGTTTGACTTTTGGGGAAAATCTAGTCCGAGCCGATCTAAATTTTGTGGGCTTGCCACTGCTAGATACTGTTGGTACGGGAGGAGGAAATATAACCCTTACGGCGCGGAATTTAAGTTCATCCGTAGGAGAATTTGATTTTGTTAATAGCCTGATTGCAGCCGGGATAGGAGAAAACTCGACCTCCGCTACCGCACCAGGAGGAGATATTCTCATTGATGTTACCGAAGATATAACTCTCGATAGCAGTCGTATCCTCAATCAGGTTGGTGTAGGAGCCGAAGGAGACTTGGGCAATACGACTATCATTGCCAGGAATCTGACTCTGGTTAACGGCAGTACTCTGTTTACCAACACTCAAGGAATCGGCAATACGGGGGAGATCGTCATTACCGCCACGGACAGCATTACTGTCGATGGTGAAAATCCTGACGGTTCGATTAGCAGTATCAGTAGTGAAGTTGGTACACAAGCAGAGGGAAATGCGGGCAGCGTAACTCTCACTACCACTAATGTTGAATTTACCAATGGGGGCAGTATCTTTGCCAACACAAGAGGTGTAGGGAATGCGGGGGACGTTAATATTGTTGCCACCGACTCTGTGACCTTTAACGGGGAAAGTGCTAACGGCTTACCTGGAGGACTGGTCAGCGTAGTTTTGCCTCAGGGAGAGGGGCGATCTGGAGATCTAAACATTACAACGGGCAATCTTAGTTTTATCAATGGAGCGAGGATCGATAACAGCACCGAAGGCATCGGCGATGCTGGTTTAGTCAATATTATCGCCGACAATATTCTGTTTTCGGGTGAAACTCAAAATACCTTCACGCCCGATGGTTCGGGAGGCTTTTTCTTGGGTGGTGTTGCTAGTAGCGTGATCAGCGAAGTCCGTTCTGGCGCCCAGGGGAATGCTGGAGGGGTGAGAATCGTGACGGACAATCTCGACTTTATCAACGGTGGCAGAGTCTCGGTGAATACGGAATCGGCAGGGAATGCTGGTTCGGTTGAGGTGATCGCCAGTGACACCATCACTTTTGATGGGACTTCCGACGTTTTTAATCTCGCCAGCGGTATTACTAGTAGAGTTGGTAACGATGCCGTGGGCAATGGGGGAACAATCGAGCTTACGGCTAATAATTTTATTTTTACTAGGGGTGGCAGAGTTAATGCCAGTACTTTAGGCAGTGGGGATGCGGGTTCGGTTAATCTTACCGCCTTCGATCGCATTAATTTTGATGGGAACGTGGGAGATTTTAATCTTCCTACGGGAATATTTGCCAATGCTCTTGTCGGCAATGGCAATGGGGGTAGCGTCAGCATCGTTACCGAGCAGCTAGCTCTCGAAAATGGCGGTGCGATTGAGGTGAGCAATTTTGACAGCATAAGTGGGCAAGATTCTGGCACGGGGGAACCAGGAAATATAACCATTGAAGCTCAGTCAATCGATCTTGCCAATCAAGCCAGAATTGATGCAGCAACTCAATCACCTACGGGAGAAAGCGGCATTGTCGATCTACAGGTGAGAGAGAATATTACTCTTCGAGACAATAGCATTATTTCTGCACAGGCGTTTGAAAGGGCAAATGGAGGCAACTTAGCCATTGATGCCAGATTTATTATTGCTTTTCCCCAAAATAATGACATTATTGCCAATGCTGTTGAAGGTAATGGTGGCAATATCGACATTACGACAGAAGGTGTATTTGGCTTACTAGAAAGAAGCTCGACTCCTGCAAACACCACTAATGATATTGACGCTAGTTCAGAGCTAAATTTAGACGGAACTGTTAGCATTACCGCACCCGATATTAATGCTCTTGTAGATGCAGCCGAGTTACCAAGCAATCCTATCGATTCGCAACAAACTACTGCCCAGGCTTGCCAGGTTAACAGGGATGTCGCGTCTAAAAATGATTTTATTATCCGAGGAAAAGGAGGCATTCCCGCCGAGCCAGGTTTACCCTTAGACTCTCAAAATCTTTTGAATAGCAACAATCATAATGCCATCTCTACTGTTCCAGAAGCGATCGCCACCAGTCAGGGCAAAATACAGCCAGCCAGGGGAATTAAAGTCACTGAGTCTGGAGGAATAATTTTGACGGCATATCGCACTGATAATGGGGGCGATCGCCTGCCCGAAATTAAACGCAATTGTGGTGGAGTTTAACTATCAGGCGACGTGAATTGAGAGAAGAAGATCGGTCGGCAATCAGGTTATCAAAACCTAAAATGTAGAACGTTCTACAACATTTATTGTTTATCAAGTGTCTGATCACAAATCCGAGCCTAACTTTGTCGAACATCCTAGATATGGTGGTCAACCTCGCTTTACGGGACTCAATCCTCAAACCAATTTTGGTGGTTATCCTTTCCTTCATTCACATTCACCTCCAAGCTGTCGTATTGACAATACGGCGATCGCTGCTGACCTTGGCAAACAGGTTTCCGCAACTATTCCCGTAACTCACTACTACGATGTTAAACGCCAGTGTCGAGATTGCAATCAGATGTTTATCTTCTTTGCTGCCGAGCAAAAATACTGGTATGAGGAATTAAAATTTCCTCTAGAGTCAGACTGTATACGCTGCTATCCGTGTCGAGCAAAACAACGCCAGGTTGCCGATACTCTCAAGCAATACGAAAACTTATTTCATGTCGCTAACCGAACATCCGAGCAAACCCTGATGATGACAGAATGTTGTCTTTACCTAATCGAAAATAACGTCTTTGAATTCACACCCAAGCAGACTCAAAGAATCCGTAGATTGCTAAACACAGTATCCGATCGCCCTAAGTTCAAAAATCGTCTAGAGAACATTTGGCAAAGGTTTGACAGGCTCCAGTCAGATTAAAGTTTAGCTGTATTGCACCAAATAAATCTCAAAAATATGATGAGCTTACAACATTTTTGGTTCGGGGCAGCTATCCACATACCATTTAGCATGCTGGGCTGCTTCTTCTAGGGCATTAATCACAATTCCACGGAAGTAGGGATGATCCTGAGAGCGATTGAGTCGCCAGAGCGCCAAAGTCACATGTTGAGTGGCAATAAAAGTATCAATATATTTTAGCTGCTGCATCGGTGTGGGACGCACTTTGCTATAGCCCTGAATCAAAGATTTTAAATAGGTAGGTACCTGGGGATCGCGGGCATAATAGCTGAGAAACATTGCCAGATCGTGTACCCAGTAGCCATAGCCACAGTCGGCAAAGTCAATCGGGCGAACTTCATTATTTGCCATCAGCAAATTAGCGGGACAGAGATCGCCATGAATCAGGCCAAACTGTTCTGCACCTTTACCTAAGATTGTCTCAACCTGCTTAAAGCGATCGCCGACACGTTGAAATAGATCGCGATAGGGTTGGGGAGTCATCTCCCAAATTGCTGCACCTCGGTCGATGCTATAGCCCGCACCCGCACCAAATAAACCTTCCCAGTCCCAGCTTGGTCGCTCAAAGTTAGCTGGTAACTGCCAGTTTTTACCATGATTGTGGAGTTTGGCGATCGCCGTTCCCATCGCCTTAATGCTCATGGGCTGATTTGCTTCGGCATGTACCCAGCGGGTAATAGAACAGACTCTCTTACCAGGAATTTCAAATCCTTCGGCGACAGTGACTAGCTGACCCTGTTGATTGGCAACGGGTTCGGGGACGGGAAAATTTAGGTCGCGACGTAGTGCCTGTAGCCATTTAAGTTCTGACTCAACTGCATTGGGTGAAAGATAGTTGCCTCGATGAATTCTGAGCAGGTAGCGGTTAGTAATATGGGGACTGTTGGCTTCGGTACGAATTACCGCCCCAGGAATATCCAGACGATAAGTTGTATTTTCTCGATGGCTAATGGGTTGAATCCGGTAGTCTTGCATACCGTAGAGCGCAACGAAGGACTTTGCTAACTGATTCAAACGATGCTGCTGATTATAATCGTCGAGTTCCTCAAATTTACCTTCTGCCAGTAGGGGAGTGGCGGTTTCTCGCACGTCTGTCTTGAGGTTATCGCGATCGGAAATAGATAAACCTGAGAACAGGGAGCGATACTGCTGGGGAATTTTCTGATATTCCTGAGCATCAATATTGATGCGGTCTTGCTTTTCAAAGTTAACTACTTCTCGAAACCAGGGACGATAGTAGATTAAATATAAAATTGGTCTGACAATTTCCGAGACATTTGCCGTCCCCCCATGAACTAGCTGATAGTCCATTAGATAACAAGAACCTGTTTCCATGTAGGGGACATCCGAAGCCTTGAGCTTATATTCTCGCTGCGATCGCGGTTTGTGGTGACTCTGTTTCCAAACTCTGGTCGAACCAGTTTGTTCCGTCAAATCGACTAGAGGAATAACCGCCGTCACGGCAAAGCTAGGTATCCGAGCATCAATTGCTTCGTTCCCAAATAAAGAAGGGTGATCGCGATGAACATGCTGGTGCTCTGCCCCTGGAAGTGCCACGACGACGCCATAACTGCCCAAAATAAAATCGTCCCCCAGTACCTTCTGCATCAGGCTATATAAAAACGGATTGGCATACAGTTCGGGATTGTTAAACTCTTCCTTAACGTCAATGGTAATCATGCGTCGTTGATCGCCCACTTCCAAAGAATCAGCATACTCGCCACAGTCAAAATACGAGCTATAAGAGTTTTGAAAAGATTGACTCAGTTGGGTTACAAAGGAGCGATCAAATAAATTATTAATTTGTAAAACGCCATTATCATTAAAAAAGTCTTCAGCTATTTTAATCAGATCGGGGTTAATTAATCCCTGTTTGGGCATCTGTTCGGGGAGAGAAATTAACGGAATTCGATTAGACTGTTCGTTTTGCTGAATTTCTACTTTTAAATCTGGCATTTTCAATAATAAGACTGTTTATAAAGGAAAAATACTGACTGACGGAATTACCGAAACAGCTAATAATTCGTTGTTAATATAAGTTTGATAATTTTGAATATCCTGTAGCAAACTATTCAAAATAGTCTGCAAATTAGAGTATCTTTGCTCATTACTAGCACCGACTAGCTGATAATTAAAATTGCCAGCAAACCAGATGGCAGGTATTTCTCGACCGACAATATCTAAATTTGCCTGATTGATATCTAGGTAAAAATTGCCCGATTTATAGGGATAAGCCAGCTTGAGTCCCACCGCACTAATAGGCTGCCCCTGAAATTTTCCCCAGGTAGTTGAGGCTAGCAACCCCTCCGACAGGTATTTTGTGGCTGCTGTACTCGATTCAAAGCTGGCATAGCCCCCTGGACTAAGGGAAAGAGCGCGATATTTTAGTTCGAGAAAACCGCCGATAAAACTTTTGACGCTTTCTGCCAAATGAATATCCTGTAATCTTTTATTACCAACTGTTTCAGCAAAGATCAAACGATCTGTTTGAGCAATAATGCGAACCTTATTGGTGAAAACTAGTTTTAAACCATCAGCTTGATAGATAGGTTCTTCCGCTAGCTGCCAATTTGGTTTAATAGCTCCCACCCGCTGCAAAGTATTGAGATTGAGAATGGTGGGATTAAATTTTTCAGCAAACAGAGTAAAGTTAAGCTCTTGCAACTGGAAATCGATCATTGTATTTCGTAACCTTGCTAAAAATCGTATATTTTAGATTATCCCTATCTACTACTCATATTGCTAACGTTTGGGGACTCGATCGCAGAGATGAAGTCCCCAAATATTCTTCAATTTAGGATCGGCACTAAAGCTTATTTTTGAATAAACTAGTCGCGATTAAGCCTAAACTAACGGCAGGCTATCAATTTGGTCCTGAGTCAGGGTAAAAGAACCGTCCTCACCGCTATAGCCAACCAGAGTCAAACTACCAATTTGATCTCCTAATTGAATAATGTCAGAACAAGAAGTATGGTAATCAACCGTCTGAATTATTGGACCACCCTGGTCATCAGCGATCGAGACAACGGTACTCGAACCGTCAACACCAACTGTGATAGTCTCGCCAGATGTAACCTGTTGACCGCCAGTGATTCCACCAGTAAAGCCACCTTTGCCTTTACCACCTTTACCAGCTTTGCCTTTACCACCACTAACAACAAACGCGACGCTGTCGTCATCAGCAGCACCATCAAGCTCGAATTTCTCCTGTACTGTACTGATACCATTACTGGGTCGATACAAGAAGGTCAAGCTGATTGGTTTACCCAAGACATCACATAAGTCACCTTGAGGTGTCGCAGGATTGGGGTTAGGAATTTCAATCGGCGTATTAGGAACTTCGATGGGGTTAATTTTGTTAACGCCAGTGTAGTTAGCAAGATCGAAATCAGTGACCGTAACGACAGCACCACCAGTTCCGCCAGATGCAGAAATAGGATTACCACTCGCATCTACCGCTGTGGCATTGACCGTGGCAGTATTAGTTCGCAAACCAGCAACCGCAGTCTCGTTAGCAGTATAGGTAAAGGTCTCATTTATGTCTAATAGACCATTGCTGTTGGTATCGCCACCGACCAAAGTAGGAGCGCCAAGGCGATCGTCTGTGACACTATCAAGTCTCAATGGCGTGTCACCATCGTTATCGACAGTGTAGGTAAAAACGATATTATTACCAACCAGTGCATCTACTCCAGGAGCAGTATCAGCATCAACATCAGTAGTGCTACCACCACCTAATCTGGTAGAACTGTTTGTGCCGTCAAAACCAACCAGTCTTAAGTTACCAATCTGGTCGCCAAGTCTGATAGGAGAATCACACGAAGCATCATAGGTAATTTCTTGAGTGCCGCTGGCACCTTCGATTTCTAGGTTTAAGGTGTCTAGTCCGTTAAGTCTAACAACGAAAGTATTACCTAAAGCAACAGGAGTTCCATCCGGATCGACAGGGGTAGGATTGCCAATTGGGGTAGGATCAAAAACTAAGCCACCTTTACCTTTGCCCTTAGCAGCCTTACTCGCAGCTTTACTAGCTTTACTCTTACTCTTGCTTTTACCTTTGCCTTTGCCAGTACCACCTACAAATACTACAGGATCGGCAATTGTAGGAATTAGGCTGAGAACCTCAACATTAGCATCGCTAATCGCAGGACCAGATACGGTAGCAATACTTTGAGCCGTGCTGTTAACGGAAGGACCGCTAACGTATTCAAAGATAAGTCCCACAGGGTCGCCAAACTGAGCGCACAGATCGACACCCTCCTGACCGCCTTCTCCTTCAACGCGAACTAGCTTCTCGATGTTGACCGCAGGATTTATATCGACTGGGTTGGTCGCTGGAGTTAAACCAGCATCGACAGTATCGATATTTTGACCCGCAGCTAGAGTCACAAAGTCACTCATGCCCGTTGTGGGATCTACGTCACTGTCAGCAGCTTCGTTTGTACCCTGATTAACAGGGGAGAAGCCAAACCCATCGGGTGCATCCACCGTAATTTTGTAGTCTCCAGGAGCCAAGCCATCAGCAGTATATATTCCGTTGGCATCAGTAACGATGGTTCTGACTATGCCATTCGGATCTTCGACATTTACAGTTACGCCAGCAACACCCTGTTCCCCAGGATCTTGAATACCGTTACCGTTAGCATCATTGAAAATGCGATCGCCTAAACTTGCTGTTTCTTCTGGTGCTTCAATTAAACCAGCGTCTAAGGTATTGAGGTTTTGACCCGCAACTAGAGTCACAACGTCGCTCATGCCGTTTGTGGGGTCGATATCGCTATCGGCTGCTTCATTACTGCCGACGTTCTGAGGGCTAAAACCATCAAATCCATCGGGAGTGACAACGTTGATTTTATAGTCGCCAGGAGTTAGATTATCAAATCCGTAAATACCCTGTCCATCAGTAGTATCGGTATCGAGCGTTTGACCTTCAGGAGTCTGTAGCTGGACTGTAACCCCACTGATACCCTGTTCCCCAGGATCTTGAATACCGTTACCGTTAGCATCATTGAAAACGCGATCGCCCAAGCTGGCTGGATCTTCTGGTGCTTCAACTAAACCAGCATCTAGATTAGGATTATTTTCTCCCGCGTTGAGGGTTACAAAGTCGCTCATGCCTGTAGCAGGATTGATATCGCTATCGGTAACTTCGTTGCCACCCTGATTAACAGGGGAGAAGCCAAATCCGTCGGGTGCATCCACTGTAATTTTGTAATCACCAGGAGCCAAGCCATCAGCGGTATAAATGCCGTTGGCATCGGTAACGACGGTTCTGACTATGCCATTGCGATCTTCGACAGTTACAGGAATGCCCGCAACACCCTGTTCGCCAGGATCTTGAATTCCATTACCGTTAGCATCATTGAAAACGCGATCGCCTAAAGATGCGGTTTGAGGTTCTGGGTTGCTAACCAAACCAGCATCGAGGTTAGGATTATTTTCACCTGCAGCAAGACTGACAACATCACTCATGCCGTTATTAGGATCGACATCACTATCGGCTGCTTCATTTGTACCGATGTTTTGAGGACTAAAGCCATCAAATCCATCAGGAGTAATGACGTTAATTTTGTAGTCACCAGGAGTCAGACCGTCAAATCCGTAATTACCCTGTTCGTCAGTGGTATCAACATCGAGTGTTTGACCTTCGGAAGTCTGTAGCTGCACTGTTACACCAGCAACGCCCTGCTCGCCAAAATCCTGTAAACCATTACCGTTAGCATCGTCAAATATGCGATCGCCCAAGCTAGCTAGCTGAGGTGCGGTTGATTCGGGAATTAAGCCAGCATCAACATCATCTTTGGCTTCATTTGGCGCGACGCTAAATACGTCGCTCATGCCGTCAGGATTAATATCGCTATCCGTTGCGTCGTTACCACCCTGATTAACTGGGGCAAAACCAGTAAACCCATCAGGAGTAGTTACTGTAACTTTATAGTCTCCAGGGGCAACATTATCAAAAGTGTATTCGCCATTCGGATCTGTAGTATCACTGGCAACAAAGCTACCGCCGGGATTTTGTAGCGTGACGGTAACTCCAGATATGCTAGGCTCGTCAGGATCTTGAACTCCATCGCCATCAGTATCGCTAAATACGAAGTCGCCGATACTACCAGTCTGGTCTACGGGAGTATCTCTAACTAAACCCGCGTCAATAGTGCGTTCATTTTCTCCTGACTCTAAGGTAATCGTGTCAGTAAAGCCTGTCGCCTGGTTGGCATCACTGTCAGTTGAATCATTGGCGTTGTTGCCAGCATTAGTTGTGGTCAAACCGTCAAATCCTGCTGGAGTTTCAAATTTGACCTGGTAATTGCCAGGTTCTAGGTCAGAGAAAAGATAGTTACCGCTGCCATTAGTGGTAGTTCTTTCAACTTCGTTACCGTTACCATCAAAAAGAATAACAACCGCATCAGGTACGCCGTCTTCTCCATCATCCAAACCGTTACCGTTGGCATCAAAAAATACTTTGTCGCCCAAGCTTGCAGGATTGGCGACGGGTGTATCACTCTTCAAGCCAGCATCGATTGTTACCTGGTTTTCGCCAAAGTTGAGGTTAAATACATCGGTCGTACCAGTATTGGGGTCGGCATCACTGTCGATCGCATCATCTCCTGCATTGGGAGTCGTAAATTCTCTGCCATCGGGTGCGACAAAAGTTACCTGATAATCGCCAGGCTCGATGATATCAAATTCATAATCTCCATTTCCAGAGGTGGTAGTCGTAGCAACCGTTGTACCATCTGGAGTCCGAAGAATAACCTCAACTCCATTTACTCCAGGCTCATTACTATCCTGAAGACCATTGTTATTGGTATCTTCAAATACTTTGTCCCCGATTCGACCTAGCTTATAACAGCCGATATTGATTCCATCAAAAGCCTCCCCATCGCCAATAGAAATTGTGTCACTAAAACCATTAGAATTTACGTCGCTGTCGATCGCCCCATCGTTTCCCGCACCCTTCGGACTAAATCTAATTCCTGGTCCTGGGTTATAAGAAATGAGATAATCTCCGCCAGGCAAATTATCAAAAGTATATCTACCGTTACTATCTGTGACCGTTGATGAAATGACGTTGCCGGCTCCATCTCGCAGCGTAACTTCTTTATTAGCTACAAGCTGATCTGCATTCTGCTCATAGATACCATTGATATTATTATCGTCATATAATAGACCGCTAATTCTTGCCATCTTACTTGCTCTAAGTTTGTGTTGTTTTTAGAAACTGCAGTATTTTCAATCAATCAATACATAAAATTAAGAGATTGAGTATGTTTACTTAAGTGATAATACAATAAACTTATGCATAAATATAGTATGTAATAATTAAATTTTTCCATAATAAAATTTCATACATGGGAAGCAATGTTTTTATGGCAGAATTGAAAGTGTAATATTGGCGGATGCTTGAAGCAAAATAGCGTGGATTTAGAAATTGCCTTGGAGTTTGTCAACCAAGTTTTAAAGAGTAAGGTTGATAGAGAGTTAAGACCCCCTGAAACAACTGTTTTCGTTGGAACTTGGCAGGGAATTACTTATGAGCAAATGGCAGACTCCTCTGTATACAGTGCCAATTACTTGATGCGAGATGTTGCTCCAAAGTTTTGGAAATTGTTATCAACAATTTTTGGAAAAAACATCGGCAAAAGTAATTTAAAAATTCAGCTCTGCAAGCTTTACGATTCGCCCAGAATGGGCGCTCAAATAGCAAATGAACGAGAAATTAAAGCTAAAACTGCATATAAGAATTGGCAAAATGCAATTACTTTATCATCAGTTTTTTATGGGAGAAAAAATGAGCTACAGGCTGTAGTTAAATCGGTGGGTGACGATCGCTGTCAGCTGATTAAAATCTGGGGATTAAGCGGGACAGGGAAAACCTTGTTGATGAAAAAAGCAGGAGAGCAGCTTCAAGAACAGTATGAAGTAGTAATTTGGCGTTCTTTGAGCACAAAACC
>JBCBEA010000052.1:0-12730 GCA_038529195.1 Cyanobacteria bacterium J06600_6 | reverse complement strand
CGTCCTTGAGGTTGAGTGCGATCAGCAACCAAATTTACCCAAGGACGTAGTACCGTTGCCTATGATGATGAGGGTGTACCCGCTCAACGTTGGTATGTAGTTAAAGACGGGATGCTCAATGATTACTTAACCGACCGCGAAACTGCCCATCGCCTGGGTAGAGGCAGCAGCAACGGTAGCGCCTTTGCCGATAGCTGGTCGAGTACGCCGATGGTGCGTATTCCTAATCTTGGTTTAGAACCAGGCAAAGCGGGAGATAGCCATACAGCTACTCTAGAAGAAATGATCGCCGATACGGAAGACGGAATTTTAATTGACGGTATCGGCAGCTACTCGATCGATCAGCAGCGTCGTAACTTCCAGTTTGGCGGGGATGCTTTTTGGCAGGTAAAAAACGGTAAGGTGACGGGAATGCTCAAAGACGTTACCTATCACAGTATGACTACTGACTTTTGGAACAGCATCGATCTTTTAGGCGGTGAATCAGAACTCGAACAGTGCGGTACAAACATGTGTGGTAAGGGTGAACCAATGCAGGTGGCTCAAATGACTCATGCCTGTGTACCAGTCAGGGTTAAAGATATTCAGGTAGGTCGCGGTTCGTAAATTTTAATGGCTGATGGTTAGACGATCTGAGTATATCAACACTACTGAATACTGAATAAAATCGCCCTTACCAATCATCATCATAATCTTCTACATCTGGTCGTTCTAAAGGCGCGGTAGTTTCTGAATTGACTACAGTTTCTAGACTTTCACTGTCGTCCTCATCTTCCAAATCATCATTGATATCCTTACCCATCTGCACAACCTCTCCCTCAAAACTTTGGGTCAAACTGTCGATCGCCTGCTGTAAATCACTATCAGCATAGTCTCGATCTAAATTTGGCTCTGAATGAGGTGAGGGATTAGCTACAGCAATATTATCTGAAGCGTGCTTAATAGGGTTAGTTGATGAATCTATAGTAGAAGAATTTTGTCTATTGACTGTTTGAGAGCGATCGGCAGATTGATCATCATAGTTAAATGGCTTTGCTGGTGGTGCTGGAACTTGCTTCGGTGTGCTGTTTGTGGGAATCGTCGTATTTTCCCTCGGCTGTGCCGTACTAGCTGGGGGAGAAAGTGGCTCGCTTGGCTGCGCTGGTATTGCAGCAGGTGTTGACCAAGGTGGTTGTTGTGGTTTGACAGCAGAATTGCTGACATTATTGTTAGGGTTTTTTTTTGCGCTGGCAATCTCTAGCTGCACCCTAACTTTACGCTGGCATACTTGAGCAAACGCAGCTTCGATATTAGGAATTTTCTGCTGAGCCATCTTTTCTAGTTTTGCCGAATTAACGGCAACGATCGCACTCATGCCATCAAAGCTGAGTAAATGACACTGCTGTTTTAGTAGTGCCTGGGTAGTAGGTGGCTGCAAACAGCTAACAACTTGACTCCAGGTTTGCTGATTGGCTGCGGGGTCTTGGTTGGCACTGGGGGCAACAGGTGCGACAGGTGCGGGGGCAACAAATTCTGGTGTCTGGGCTGCGGTTTGTTGTGGCTCGAAGTTTTGCTCTACCTGGGGAGAAGGTGATTGAGTGACGGTTGGAGCCGAATTTGCTGGCTGAGTCGGACTGGCTGGGGAAAGATGATTTGTTTCGACGGGGATAGATGGTACAGCTTGAGTATTTTGCGCTGGTGTATTTTGGGGAGGCGCTGGTGGTGCAATAACAACCGTTGGCAGGGGCGTAACTATTTGCTGGGGAGAGGTGGGAACAACCGTTTGAGGATTTGCAATAATTGAGTTATGAACTTCTGGTAACAGTCCTAGCAGCGTAACTTCTAGCCATAGTCGAGGCTGAGTCGTACGCTTAAGCTGGGTTTCTGCATCTTTGAGGTGCTGTTGTCCCCGCAAAATTAGAGCCGTTTGCCAGTTTTTTCCTGCTTCACATAGCTGTTTCCAGCAGGTTTCTGTTACGGCGGTTAGCTCCGAATTATGGGGTGCAGTTTTGGCTATCAATAAATTGAGGTAGAAGGTAGCCAAATTCTGCAATACTACCAAAGGTTCTCTTCCCCGATCTAACAAACTACGACACTGCTGTAGTACGGCAATTGAATCATTACTATTAATTGCCTGAAGTAATTTTAATAGATCCTGTTCGGGAACAGCGCCAACCAAATCCCAGACCTTTTCTACGGTAATAGTTTCGGGTAGTAGGGAGAGCTGATCTAATAAACTCTCTGCATCCCGCAAACCACCATTCGAGATTTGGGCAACTAAAGTTAAGGCATCATCTGCGATCGCAATTTGTTCAGCATCGGCAATATATCTTAGGTGACTCGTCATTTCCGCCAGGGGAATACGACGATAGTCAAATCGCTGACAGCGAGAAATAATCGTCGAAAGGACTCTTTGGGGATCTGTCGTCGCCAGGATAAATACTACCTGTGGGGGTGGTTCTTCTAAGGTCTTCAACAGGGCATTAAAGGCTGCTGTACTGAGCATATGGCAATTGTGAACCAATAAACCATTTGCCACAAAATTGTGATTGTCTTCTACTTCAAGGTCGTAAACAGGCTCAGATTCTCCCTCCGTAATAGAATCAACTTGGATCAATTCACCACTATACTGGGCGGGATAAGATTCAAGAGTTTGCGATAACATCACGTTCACTCCTGGTTCGAGATTTTTTGCTTCAATCCATCCCCGATCTGTCCAAATTAGATGATTTGCCGTACAGCGAATTTGAGTAGAGGCAATCTTACGACTCCCAGAATACAGACTGGCTGTAACTATTAAAGTTTCTTTAACCCCTCTTTCGAGCCAGCGTAAAACTTTTTTCTTTTCCCATCTACCTGTATTTTCGTTATAACTAACAACCTGTTTGCCTTTGAGATTGGGATTATCGATTCGCATCCTTCCTTCATCAGTTTTAATGAAAGAATCTCCTGCCAAACATTCATCGATCGCATAAATTTTATAGCGACACTGAACGGGAGCAAAACGCGATCGCTCGATAATTTCGCGGATATTATCCACCCCCGTATTGCTGGCTGCATCAATTTCCATTACGTCTAAAGCCGAGCCTTTAGCAATTGCCAAACAGGCTTCACATTTTCCACAGGGATGGGGAGTTGGGCGATCGCTTGCCAAACAATTTAAAGATTTTGCTAAGATTCTGGCACTGGAAGTTTTGCCCGTACCTCTAGGACCTGTAAACAGATAGGCAGGAGCAATTCTAGCCTGGTTTAGGGCGTTGCTGAGAGTTAAGGCGATCGTTTCCTGACCAACCAAATCGCCAAAAGTTTGTGGTCGATACTTGTGATGTAGAGGTTCGTAAGCCATAGTTAATGTGGATTTTTATTTTCTACTAGTTAGTAAAAAATTATCCCTGTACAATTGAGCCATATTTTAACTGTGGATGATGCTTGGATCGCCCAAGTAGATTAGACCACCTTCAAAGTCATAATGTTCTATCCGAGCCAAGGACTTTTGAATAAAAATTAGTTTAGTTACACTAATAAATTAGTATATTTGATCTAAGGTAATGAGTCACACGATTGGGCAAGCCAAAGAAGATGCACAGGAGTCAAATTCTAACTCTAATCAGTCGCCTCAAGATGCGCATAACTCTGGGGAAAGTTCGTCAAAACCTGTCTCTGGATTATCTGATGCTGATTATGAATTTTTATTCAATCAGCTTTTGGAGGGAATTGCTCATGGCTGGCACGATCGCCGAATTATTAAATTTTTCAAACAGCTGGGAGATCGAGGACAGCAGGCAGATTGGATTGCCTGGCTAGATCGTTTACGAGGAAAATTATTAAAGCTACCTGTTGAGTCTAAGCGACAGCTAGGAACTTTGATGATTCGTTTAGGGGAGCTAACTCAGTCCGCTGTTGAAGTGAAGCAAATTGGTGCAGCCTCTCACAGTTTGGGTAGAGAGCTGCTGTTTGGCAACAATAGTCCCGCGATAATTTGGGAATATGTTGGTCCTGATTTGAGTGTAGACAGCCAGGCAGTAGAAACAGAACAAGAATTATCTGAACGTCTACCTAGCGACTTTGAAGCTTTGGCAGAGACAGAAATAGAGAGAGACGAGACAGATGACGTAGTCGATCTGTCTGTTGAGCAGGAACAGTCTAATCAAGAGTCAGATCTTAATCTTGGGATTGAAGAAATAATCGATCTGCTTGTTCCAGGAGAAAATGCAGCTCCAGAATCAGAAATTAGTCTAGAAAGCGAAGTCGTATCTGGACAACAAGACACAACATCTTTAGAAACTTTAGTTTCAGCAGACGAGCTGTGGGCAGATGATTTGCCGAGTGAGCCACAGGTAGATAATGAGTCTCAGCCTGAGATAGATTTAAATCCCAACTTAGATCTAGACTTAAAGCCAAATTTGGCTCAAAATCTGACCGATTTGGACAGTAGCTATGATGAAGAATTTGAGTTTGAATCAGAATCTCAAGCATCAACGTCAGAAGTATCTGGTCTAGAGCCGGAAGTTAAGGTTGTTGCGAATTCCGAACCAGAGCAGTCTCAATTGACCACTGGTGGACTATCGGCTGAACTGCAAGCTTTTGAGCTAGAGCCAGACCCAGAACCAAATTCAACAGAGGAGTTGACTATCGAACTAGAGCCAGAATTAAATTTAGAACTGTCAGAAGAAGCTGACTTAGAGAAATTAGAGTCGATCTCTGCTGATTCCACCAGCCCAGAGTCACCAAGGGAGCCAAGTTCTTCTAAGGCTTCAACCCCAGAATTAGATGAATCTAGTTTAGAACTCATCGAAAGCTGGTTTAATTTGGGTTTAAAACAGGTTAGTGCTGGCGAATATGATAAAGCGATCGCTTCTTGGGATAAAGCCTTGACGATTAACGCTAACTTACCCGAAGCCTGGCATAATCGAGGCAGCGCCTTGGGTCGCTTGGGGAACTATGAAGCAGCGGTAAAATCTTTTCAAAATGCTTTAGAAATTGATCCAGATAATTACCAAGCCTGGAACGACCGCGCTCATGCTTTATATCAGCTACAGGAATGGTCTGGGGCAGTAGAAAGCTGGAGTCAAGCAATCAAAATCATGCCAGGAAATCACCTGTTTTGGTATAACCGAGGCTGTTCTTTAGAGCAGTTAGCAAAATGGACAGAAGCGATCGCTAGCTATGAAAAAGCTTTAGAAATAAAGCCTGATTTTCAGCCAGGACGCTCAAGATATATTAATCTAGTAGCAGATAATTCCCGTCCAAATTAGCTAAGATGACGGTAATCAAGATATCGTGTAAACTTTATTATCCTAAAGATGTTATTTCATCTTCAAAAACTAGTTATCAATTATTTAAATTTTAGCTATCTATGACTGAATCATCGAACAGCACAATGGAAGAAACCAGAGTATCCAGTGAAGAAAGAGTCACTCAGTTAAGAGATTTAATTGATACTTTAAGAATCGCTGAAGAGATAGCTGGTAAAGGTTATCTAATTAGTAGTTCTGAACTCGCAGACCTAATGGATATCAACGCTAGTGCTGTAACTAGTAGAGGCGACCACTGGTCTTGGCGCAATTGGGTTGTCTCCCGAGTCAGACGAGAAGGTAATCAAATTTTATGGCAACTAGAAAGAGTTGATTAATAAGACATGACTTCATCCGTACCTAGCAATGAACAACTCGTAGTTCGTCCTCTTCAATATCGTGACGTGGATGCAATTAATGCTTTGGTGAGCGAACATGTCGCCAAAGAAGCTTCTAAACGTCTGATAACAATCGATAGAGAACTAGAACAGGTTGGTTCTTGGTACGGATTGAAGCGGTTTCTAGCTCTCTTGCCTAGTTCTTATTATCATGGTTGGCGAGTTTACGTCGCCCAGCACCAAGAGGAAGTCTTGGGCTTAATTCAGGTATCTTCAGTCAACAGCACTCGCAGCACCTGGAGAGTCGAACGGGTATTGCTCAACAGTAACTCTAGCCAGCTAGAACTGCTGAAAACTCAGAAAGAAATTGGTTCTCAGCTTTTACGTTACTGTCTACAAAACATTTGGGAAGCCCGCACCTGGATGTTGGAGGTAAACATCAATGAAAAAAATCATTTAGCTCTCTATCGCGAGAATGGTTTTCAGCCCAAAGCTCAGATGACCTACTGGCAAATCTCAGCGGCTCTAATTGCGAACCTAGCCCAACAAGATGCCGAGCTACCGAACTTTTTGCCCATTAGTAACGCTGATGCACCCCTACTGTATCAGCTAGACTGTATTTCTATGCCACCGTTGTTGAGACAAGATTTTGATCGCCATGTAGATGATTTTAAATCTGGCATGGTGCAGAATGCTGTCAGTCAAATCAGACTTTGGCTCAACGGCACAGATGTGGTGAGTGGCTATGTCTTTGAACCCCAACGCAAAGCTGCGATCGGTTATTTCCGCCTAGAATCTTCTAAAGACGGTTCTCGTCCCCATCGTGCTCAGCTAACGGTTAATCCTGCCTATACCTGGCTATATCCGCAGCTGACGGTCAAAATGGCGCAAATTATTCAGGAATCTGTAGATCGCAAACGAGGTTTATCCGCAGACAATCAGCTTTATTCTCAGCCTCTAGAAATTGTCTCGGCTGACTATCAGCCAGAACGAGAAGAATATTTCAATAAGATTGGGGCTACCGCTGTGGAACAGACTCTTTTGATGTCTCGTTCCGTTTGGCACAAAATCAGAGAAGCAAAACCACTAGAAGGGTTACAGCTATCAGAAATGCTACAGGGTCTAAAGCCCGCTCGTGCGCCTATTCCCTCCCGTATTTCTTGGATGAAGTCTCTTTCTGGTTCTTATCAAAACATTGTCCGCCAGAAAAATATTTTCCGTGCAAAATCTAGCAATTTAGTGGCGATTGAGCAAAATAACCCTGGAGAATCTTTTAAACCACCCAGAGGTGGCTTAGTTTAACCTGAATGCAATCAATCATGACGATCAAGAGAGTTGCAGCTTTAGGCTTAGATGTTGGCAGAAGAAGAATGGGTGTGGCGGGTTGTGATGGTACTGGTTTAATCGCTACGGGAATAACCACAATTCGTCGCACCTATTGGGCAGAAGATGTTAGGCAGCTACAGGAAATTGTCACCGAGCGTAGAGTAGAAATCCTAGTCATCGGTTTACCCTACAATTTAGACGGAACTTTAGGGACTCAAGCCAAAAAAACACAGCAGTTTGCCGAGCGCATTTCCCGCACTTTAAATTTACCCTACGAATTCGTCGATGAGCGTTTAACCTCTGTCGAGGCAACCGCCCAGCTTAAGGCACAAAATCAGTTTTCTACTTATGACAAAGGTGCGATTGATCGCCGTGCAGCAGCAATTATTTTACAGCAGTGGCTCGATACAAGACGTTCAAAAAAGAACTAAACCTACGGGTCAATTAACACAAAATCGACAACCGTAAGCGACTCTGTATTCTCCTGTATTTCCAGAAAATACTCCCGTTCGCTAATTCTTTCTCCTTCAGCAAACTGAACTCGCCCCGTTGCCCCCTGAAAACTAAAGCCTGGTGCTGATAAATTGTCGCGGACAGTGCGGCGGGTTGGTTCTATTTCTGGTTCTAAAGCCTTAACCAAAGCGATTGTCGCATCATAAGCGGTAGCGGTACGCCAGGTGACTCGATCTGAACGATATAAATCTCCCCAAAGAGACTCTGCCTGGCGGACAAAGCGATCGCCTTTAGCTTGAACAGGATACCAGGGAACTATAAGCTGCATCCCAACAATTGCCTTGTGTTTGCCTATCTGCTTGCGAGTTAGAGCATCTTGATTTGACTGGCGAGTAAAGTTGGCTAATGTTTTTGCTGTATAAAGAGACGGTCCACTAAATAGCCTGAGCCTCTGGCTGGGTTTTTGTCTGTAATTGACGCTGGCGAGTTCGATCGCTTCATGAATGCGGTCTATGTGCGGTACAAGTAGTAAACTATTTGCCCCTTGCTTAATACTCTGCCGGAGAATACGATCATACTCTGAATTTGCAGAGGACTGATTAAAGTCACATTCAGGAGTTTTGATTAAATCGATCTGCGCTTGAAATTTTTCTAAAGCAGCAATATGGGATTTACTGTTAATAGCTGCCGAATCATAGCAAATTACTAGCTTCGGGCGCTCTCCCAATTCTTGAGTTATTCGCTCCGCCAAACTTCCTATTACGGTGGTCAAACTAGGAACAGTCCGAAAAATATAGTTGTCTCGATCTCGAACTGATTCCCTTTCTTTGGGCAGATCGGCAATGAAACTGGTCGGTGAAATCATCACTAAATTGCCCCGATATACCTTGGCAGCTTCAACAGAAACATCGCTGGCATTGTGTCCAACCACTCCCAAAATACTTTTATCTTTAACTAGCTCTTTTGCCAATTGGCTGGCAATTTCAGGCTCATTATCGTCGTTAACAATTTTGACCTGGAGGGATCTACCTCTAATTCCACAATTTTTAGGCGGAGATTTGTCAAGGGGAGATGCAGACAGCAGACAGGGCTGATTTACTTCTTGCTGTGCCAGCGCCACTCCCCGCAATATTTGTGCTGCCACCTGTTCATTTTTGCCAATTGGGACGCTCACGGCAATAGATATCGGATTGGCGTTTGCAAACAGAGCATTACTTTGATAGATTACGCTTTCTGGATCTTGAGGAGATGATTCTAGCGATCGCTTAAAACCCTCCACAGCGGTTTGATAGTTACCTAGTTTATATTCGTCCGCCCCCCATTCTTTATTAAAATCCGAGCGGAGTAAGATTTTCTCCCCCGTACTGATTCGTTTTTGTAGTTCAAGATGCTGCTGCTTACGCAGGTCAAAACTTTCGAGACTAGCCCAACCGCCTACTAATGCAGCACCGACAGAGAAGAGGATAGCAATTAGCTGTTGTTTTCTAGCTCTTTTTTTGGCAGTTGTTAGGATTTTGTCCGCCTCCGCTTCTGCTTTTTTGAGCAGGCGATCCAAACTGGCATTGAGAAACTGATAATCGTAGATACTGAGACTTTTGTCTGCTGCCCACTGTTGAGCATGATAAAGTTCCTGCTTGTCGAGTAAATGAGCTGAGTTAAATTCTGAATCTAACCAGGCATTAATTTTTTCCGCATAGGGACGTAGAATTGCCAATTCTTTTTCGATCCAGGCGAGATTGAATACAGCCTGATAAATTGGATTGTAAACTTCTAAACAGTCTTTACGCCAAACTACTAGTCCGGCAAGCTTAAGCAGCAATATTTCGTCCTGGCTGTTCCTGGCGATCGCTTTGCCCGTCAAAATACAGCGATATATTTCTAGTAGTTTGACCACCTGCTGCTGATCATAAAGTAGGCGATCGCGAATAGTTCTAAGATGTTCTGGCTCATCCCGATCTTCCCAATTATCGATAATTTGAGTTTGTACTAGCTGCTTGACCGCGATCTTCTGTGAGTCATCTTTTGCAATTAGGTAGCAAAGTTTTTGAGTGAGAAACGGTTGCCCCCCCGTCCAAAAGAGTATTTCTTGGAGTGTTTGTTGAGGATAGCTAACTTTATCTGCCAAACCGCTAATTAAAGGTTGGGCTTCTGTAAGGGTAAAACCGGTTAACTCAATACTGTGTCCAATGTTGAAGGGAGTTCGCTGCTTATCTTTAATTAATGCAGATGGTGCAGCAACTCCTAAAAGGCAGATGCCAAAACGCTGATATTCCCTACTGTCGGCACGAGCATTATAACAACCGCGAATAAAGGCAAAAAAATCGTCAGTCGGAAAGTTGAGGCTGAGAACACTATCAATCTCATCAATAAAAATGACAATATTGCCAGGTATTTTAGTTAGTAAGATTTTAATAAAATACTTGAGCTTTGAGAGCGAAGACAAGCGAGGATAACAATCCCACCACTTATCAAGATCGATCGCAATTTTTAAATCTTGGGCGATGCTGTAGCAAATGCCAAAATACCACTGTTCCGCACTGGCTAATTCCACTTCATCCAAAGAAAGGTCGATCGCCGCGCAGGTAAATCCCTCTTGCTGTAAACGCGACATAACTCTGACCCTTAAACTTGACTTGCCTAACTTCCGCGAGTTAAATACGTAGCAAAACTGCCGATTTTTTAGCTTCTGATAGAGTTCTCGATCTGCTTCTCGTTCGATATAAGAAGGGTCGTTCTGGGGTAAAGTTCCCGAAAATTTATATTTCATCAGGGCAGATCGTTGAGATAATTTAAAAAGTATTTACGATATAGCTCGCACATTGGTGTGTAGCTATTTCCCGAAACGTTGACTAATCCCAATCCTAGTAGCCGAAAACCAAGATCTGAAGGTAAAACAATTTCCCGTTTAGCCCGTACAACTTCCGCAAATGCCTCCGTAAGTTCTGGATTTTGCTGTAGGTTAGAAAATAGCTGGCGAAGGTGGTTGATCAAAGGAGATTCAGCCGTAGGTGCAAGCTGAAAAAATCGTTGCCAAGTCAAAGCCGATTGTGAGTCGAGTACGCGATCGCAGTTTGATTCTTTTGCTAAATATTCGAGAGCAACTTTAATCAGATAGGGGTGTCCTCCAGTTAACTCTTTTAGCTGAGTTAGATGTACCAATTCGCAATCGAGCTGATATCTTTGAGCTAGGATTTTTAACTGACTTAAATCAAACGGCTGAAGTCGTAAAACTTTACCAATCCCAGCGAGAGGCGAGTTGTTGATGTCTAAACCGCTGCGACCATATACTTCAGTTGAGTGAACGATGACGATCCGCAAATTCTGCCATTCTGTACCATTGCGATCGTGCCAAGCTCGAAGTAACCGACAAAAATTGTGGGCAACGGCGCGATGTTCTAAAACACTATCTAAACTATCCAAACCAAGAATCAACGGCTGTTCAATCGCTAATAAAATATACTGCTCGAAATATCTCGTTGCATTCTGATTCGATCCCAGGCGATCGCTCCAGTATTCGGCTAGACGATCTTCAATTTTTAGTAGTTCACATATTTCCGCGCAAAAGCTCGTGATAAATTTACTATAGTCATCGAATATTTCTAGCTCTTCTAAAGCAAAGTCATAGCGAATCGCGGTGTAGCCAATGCGATTTAATTCGCCTATAACTCGCTTTAACATCAAAGTCTTGCCCGTCTGCTGCGAACCTCTGACTCTGACAAAAGCATTAATTTGCTGTAGTTCTTGATAAGCTTCGGATTCAATACAGCGCTCTAAATAATAGCGACCTTCCTTGGCTGGAGAATAAGAATTTAGCCAATCCTGATATTTGTTTCGTAGATAATTATGTAAAACTTTGGCACTACGTTCTGTTTGTAGAGCAGTACAGCCATCGGTGACATTGGCAAACTTATCGTAAATGTCTCGTTTCGTAATGACAAAAGTATCTTTGCTTAGATGTAAATGAGTTATCAAATTTAATGTTTGACTATCGCTTAAAAGCCGATGGTGGTTGCCAAATTTAGTAGTAAAAACTTTCGCTTCCCGCTCGCTAAGGTCAAATTTTAGAACTAAATCGGCTAAAAAATTTTTCCAGCCACAGGCATTATTTTTTGACAGCATGAATACATTAATAATATTTGCTTACATTGCTGAAGATTATATAGTTGATTAACTACCTAAAAGCAATTTTAATCAAAACAACTGTTGTTCCCATCATATATCCACCAATGCTAAGGATTTATCCATCTATTTTCCACATAGATAATTGTATTTTAGACTGGCTTTTATACTCAGAATAATTTTATGCTTTTAACTATGAATTGAGAACGAAAATAATCATCAACCTAGATGTTTTAAAGTATACAGTTGGTTGGAAGATTGTGGTTGACTGCAAGGCGATCGCTTTTTCGCAGCATACTTAAATTTTCCTCAATCCATTTTTTCAATATATTTTCGTATAAAGTTATGTTAGGCAGCGATCGCTCAATCTCCAAAGGTTTCACCAGCAACCCCTATGTCAACGGCATACTCTGGAGTGGGGCAAGATTACCCCGCAATCAAATTACCTATTCTTTTGACAATCAGGGGTCTAATAATTGGGGGACGGTGGGAGTTGCAGCAGTAGAAGCAGCTCTATCTCGTTGGGAGTCCGTAGCTGACATTGAATTTGTGCGGGTTGCTAATAACAACAACTATGCAGATTTACGACTGAAGTTAGAAGACAGTACCTATTTTGCTAATGGTTCGGCAAACAGTATTAGCTTAGGCGAATTTAACGCCCCAGGAGAATCCAATCAGGGAGAGGGAGTCTTTAATGCTGATGAATTGGGAAATTCTAACTTTAGGTTAAAACCAGGAGCAGAAGGTTTTAAAATTCTGATTCATGAAATTGGTCACGGACTAGGATTGGGTCATCCCCACGATACCAGTCGCGGTCTATCAACTACCTTTCTGGGTATTCCCAATGGCGATGATGATAACCAAGGACTGTACAGGCTAAACCAGGGAGTATGGACAACCATGTCCTACAACAATGGTTTCAACGGTCGTGGTTTTGAAAGTACGCCTATGGCTCTAGACATTGCAGCAGTTCAGCATCTTTATGGTGCCAATGATAGCTATGCTGCGGGCAATGATACTTACAAATTGGCTGACAGCGATAGCTATACCGCTATTTGGGATACTGGCGGAATCGATACGATTACGGCGATCGGTTTGGATTTGGGGGTAGCTGCCAAGATCGATCTGCGATCTGCGCCTCTGACGGGAGCAAATGCAAGAGGCTATATCTCTAGCGCCACAGGGGAAGATACGGGACTGACTATTGCTCATGGAGTCGAG
>JBCBEA010000051.1:0-12796 GCA_038529195.1 Cyanobacteria bacterium J06600_6 | reverse complement strand
GTCGGAAGCATAAATTTTGTCTAGCTCTTCTAAAAACAGATAGTGGATTTTCGACTCAGACAATGTCGGGATAATAATTACAACAATTAATTAAACAGCGCCCTCTTCGTCTCTACACAAGAGTCAGTAAAATAAGATAGTGTATATGTATACAGTGTAAATAATTTAAGCTCAAATAACTGCGATCGCGATCCTTGACGAGTGACTTAGTGTCTGTTAACCAAACAGTGCCTTCGCTCAAAGTGATCCGCCTGTATTTGGTCTGTTTTGACTAACCAAGCTTTTGATCGGCAGTGTCGATTAAGCTCATAATTTTTGAACTACATTTTTGAACTACAATTTTCAAACTAGTTTTTGCAACATTTTCGAAATTAATTCCATGAATAAGGTCGTTGTCGGCTTATCGGGTGGTGTAGACAGTTCTGTTGCTGCTGCCTCCCTACATCATCAAGGTTACGAAGTAATTGGTCTGACTCTTTGGTTAATGAAGGGTAAGGGGCAGTGCTGCTCGGAAGGGATGGTGGATGCTGCTCGGCTATGCGAAGAATTATCTATCCCCCACCACATTGTAGATAGTCGGGATGTTTTTCAAGAACACATCATCGATTACGTCGTTAATGGTTACGAAGCAGGAATTACTCCTCTACCCTGTTCTCAATGTAATCGGACAGTTAAGTTTGCACCGATGCTCGACTATGCTAGACAAGAGTTAGGCACGGACAAAATTGCCACAGGGCACTATGCCAGAATTCAATACGACCAACAAAGCGATCGCTATCAGCTCTTAAAAGCGGTAGACAGTAATAAAGATCAGTCTTATTTCCTCTACGATCTAACTCAAGAATTACTCGCAGGTTCGGTATTTCCCTTGGGCAATCAAACCAAAGAAGAAACCAGACGTATTGCTGCTGAGTTTGAGTTAGCAACGGCAGAAAAACCAGAAAGCCAAGATTTATGCTTGGTCGAAGCTCACGGATCGATGCAGACATTTTTAGATCGCTATATCAATCAAAAAGAAGGCGATATTGTCGATCTGGCTGGCAATGTTTTAGGCAAGCACACTGGCATACATCACTACACAATTGGGCAGCGTCGAGGTTTGGGTATTGCTGCTCCAGAACCTCTCTATGTGGTTAAATTAGATGCGGTAATGAATCGGGTGGTAGTAGGCGATCGCCATGCAGGCGGAAGGCTAGAATGTACTGCTGCTCGGATGAACTGGGTATCGATCGCCGAGCCAACTGCACCAATTCGTGCCGAAGTTAAAATTCGCTATCGTTCTCAACCGGTATCGGCGCAAATAATTCCTTTGGGCGATGCTCGGATTAAAATTATGTTTGAATCTCATCAGTTTGGCATTACCCCAGGACAAGCAGCAGTTTTATATGACGGCGATTTGGTTTTGGGTGGGGGAATTATTGAAATGGCTGTGGAGTAGGGTAGTAAGCAGTAAGGGAGAGTGAATGATATTTGCGTTTAACTAAGTGAGAATATTAGTTTTGTAAGAGAAATCAATACTCTCTCGTTAAGAGGTTTTAAGGATGGAAAGAGGGTTATTATGGCTGCCGTTATTGGTAGCGTTTTTTTGGTTAACCTGGAGTGGTTGGAATGAATACCAAAAGCTAGAAGCCTATAAAGTTTGGGCAGCAAGTTTTGATAATGCTAAGTTTGACATTTATGCAGTTTTGGGTCGGAAAGCAGATTTGCTTACCTGGGGAAAACCAACTCGTAAGGGCATGGTAGAGCTAGATAGCTTTTCTCTCAATGATGTTCAACAAATTAATTTACTAGTTGGCGATCGCCAGGTAGAGCCAGATGGAGAATTACCGAGCAAAGGGAAACCGAGCCTAGAGTTTGATCTCCAGGGACGAGATTCCGTGCGCATTCCTTTTACCGATATTACCCTGGCAAACAAATGGCGCGATTATCTAGGTAAATCAGAAGGCTAGAGTTACTCAATTAATCAGCAGATAGGATTTAGGTAATTGCTATCCTGTCTGATTAATATTCCAGCGAAAATAGCGCTTCATCACTTCTTGGAGATCGCTGAATTTTGCTGACCAAATAAAATTCAGCTCCCTCTAATTGCAAACAAAGTTAACATTAGTTAATATATATACATAAATACCGCATCCCAAACTTATAAGAGTGGGTGTATTTAAAACTTTGTTTAAGATTATAAACCTGTCAAAATTCCCTTTAGCTGAGTGAAGTGAAAGAAAACTTGCCGTACTACATCCTATATCTAATTATGTGTAGCGCCAGCTTAGGGTTTATAACTTTTGCCTACTGGTTGACCACGCCTTCTTCGGGGGTCTAATTTGTAGCTGTAAACGAATCCCAAAGGCTTTTGAGCCAACCTGCATCAGCATGGCGATCGCAGACTAGCTCTAGAACTCGAACTCCTGTCATTGGCAAGCAAGAAATTGAATCTACCAGCTGTGACCAATCTTTTATTTGAATATGCTCTACACCATAGGCGGTGCAGAGTCTAGGTATATCAACTGTTTGGGGGGTGGCAAAATACTCTTCAAAGTTGGGAAAATTAGCGATCGGCAAAATTTCAAAAATACCGCCACCGTTGTTATTGATAAGAATAATGGTTAAATGACCCTTTAACTTTTGACTAATTAAAAAACCATTTGTGTCATGGAGTAGAGCCAAATCTCCCGTCAGCAAAACTCCTGCGTCTCCTTCGACAATGCCTAGCGCCGTAGAAAGAGTTCCATCAATTCCGTTTGCTCCACGGCTAAAATAAGGCTTTATTTGGCGTTGATTGGGTTGCCAAAAATATTCGGCGTTGCGAACAGACATACTGTTCGCTAAAAAAATAGGCGTATTTGGAGGCAAATGTTGTGAAATCAACCATGCAGTCTTGCCTTCGTATAGCTCGCTCAAAGAATCAAGAGTGGAGTCTATTTTCTCTCTGGTTTGTATTTCTAGCTCTAGCCACCGTTGGCAAAACAGTGATGGAGAAACATTATCTTCACTAGAATCGTACTCTACTAATTTTTCTACAGAAGCCTGTAGATGAACTGTGAGACCGTGTAGGGGGTCTAGGTTCTCTATTCTGGGGTCGATAATCCAACGATCTGCTTCTAACTCCTTGAGCCACTTTCTTAGCTGTTTGCTGATTGGCAACTCGCCGATCTGAATAACTACTTCCGGGTTTAAATCTGCTCTCGACTGACGTAAAATCGAATCATAGGTTGAAATCAAATAGGGATTGAGTTGAGCGTAGTTTCTCAGGGGAGATAGAGCCTCCGCAAATACAGGAAAAGCTAATTTTTTAGACAACCAAGCGATCGCCTGACAGTACGCTTGAGGATCTTGAGGTTGAGCCAATCCCGCAACAATAATGCCTGTTTTATTTTGCCAGCTATGCCAAGGTAGAGATACCTGCGGTTGATAATCGGCAACAGGACGAACTGCACCAAAAAAATCCTCAGTCAATATGCCTTTAATCTCTGATAGGTGCTGCTCAATAGGGGCAAGGGGTTCTCTGAATGGCTGATTGAGATGTACAACTCCAGCAACAGGAAATAAAGTCTGCTGCCAAGCGTGGATCATAGTTTGCCTAAGATAAGACAGCATCGGTAAAGTAGCTTCGGGTAGGGCTAATTCGCACTGCCAGTTGGGGAAATGACTATAAAGTTTTACCTGATCTATAGTTTGTCCTGCATGACAGTTACGTAATTCCTGGGGACGATCCGCTGTCAGAACAATTAAAGGCACATTACTTTCGGTGGCTTCAATAATGGCAGGATAAAAATTTGCTCCTGCTGTCCCCGAAGTGCACACCAATACTGTTGGTACACCAGTTTTTTTCGCTCGACCCAGGGCAAAAAAAGATGCAGAGCGTTCATCCAAAATTGGGATAGCTATAATTTGCGGATGATTAGCAAAAGCCACGGTGAGGGGTGTCGAACGAGAACCTGGGCAGATTACAGCCAGAGTTACACCGCAGCGAGATAGTGTTTCGACCAATACCGATGCCCAGAGGGTATTTACATTCCGAAAGTCAATCATTAGCAACTAGTGAATTAGCAATCAGCAACTAATAATTAAACTAAAGCTTTGAGTAGAGACTGAAGTTTGAGCTGAACTTCATCAAACTCCTTATCGGGGTTTGAGCCAGACACGATTCCTGCTCCAGCGTATAGCCGAGCCATATTACCATCAATTAGAGCCGAACGAATACCAACAATAAACTCACAGTTGCCTTCATAATCGACCCAACCAAGAGGAGCTGCATATAAAGAGCGATCGCATTTTTCATGGTAGCGAATTTTCTCACAGGCAGACTGGGTCGATACTCCTGCCACAGCAGGGGTGGGATGAAGCAGTTCGACAATTTCTAGAGGTTCAATCTCTGCGGGAAGATGTCCGTAGATTGGTGTCCATAGATGCTGAATATTAGATAGCTTCAGGATTTGTAAAGGCAGCTGCTGGGGCTTGAGACCGATACCTTTGAGACGTTCAATCACAAAGTTTCGTACGGCATGATGTTCGCGTTTTTCCTTACGATTTTTTAGTAAGAGGTTGGCTAGGTGTAAGTCTTCGGTATTGTTACCACCTCTGGGAGCAGAACCTGCCAAAGCATCGGTGACCAGCTGTTGATTCTGAACGCTGAGTAAACGTTCGGGACTCGCACCAACGAAATTTTGTCCTGCGCCATTGCTAGTTGAAAAGATATAGCAATCTGGATGAAGTTCTCTTAAATTGGCGAGAGATTCAATTACGTTAAAAGGTCTGTTTGAGCCTATTTCTGTTGTGTGCGCTAGGACAATTTTACTCATCTTCCCTTCGGCAATTGAGTTCAACGCAGATTTAACAACGGTTTTAAAATAATTGGGGTCTTGAGACTGCTGGCGATCGACTGATAGAAGGCTACTTTCTTCTCGTTTTAGCTGTTCTAAATCAGACCAGTTAATGCTATTTACTTTTTGTTCAATTTGTTCTATAACGGATTTCTTATCTTCTCCTTTCTCGATAGGAAAGTTAACAATTAGACAGCAATTTTTATTCTTCTTTACTATTTGAAAACGAGGTAAAAATAAAGTTCCAGACTTAAAGGGTTCAGAGTCTTTAACTTCAGCAAAAAAAGTAAAGGCACAAAATACGCTTGGCTTTCCAATTACGAGAGAACTTGCTCCCTCTCTAGTTATTTTTTTGAACCAAGTTTGCACCAATTTCTGAGCCGAACTAAATCTTGAATCAGGGTTGGTATTGCCTTCGATAGTGACGCCCCAAGCTGCTACTGCCTCGTGCTTACTACAGTTTTCCCAATAAAAGTTAAGCGTGTTTTGATGACCCAATTTCTGAAGACAGGCGAGAGGATCAACACCAGGAATTTGAGTAGCAAAACTTACAATTTCTGTATGTTTATTTACAGCAACATCTAGATTTCCACCATCCCAAAAATTGTTTATTTTTGTATTAAAATTATGATCTAAAATCAAATTACTAGATTGAGTTGCAAAGGACATAGAGCTTGTAGGTTGTGTCATTTCCCAAAAGTTCAAACAGGGAATAAAATTTAAGTGTTGAGTTAAGTGCTTATTAGTAAACGGATACTAAAAAAGGTAATTTTATAATTCTCATTATAAGATATTGTCTGCAATAGTCCTAGCGAACGCCTGAGAGTAGAACTAAAGTAAACTCTTCGATCTAAACCAACATCTCCGCATTCTAAAAAATGATCGAGATCGATAGTTGCGAGGGCGGATCGGTCAACACCAGGGTTTGGGTTGTTCTCTAGCCGAGAAGTTATGCTGACGGTAAATCTTAACTTTCGTGAAACTTGCTTAATACCAAACAGCCATAGCTGATAGGGTACTTAATATTATGCCTAATTGGTAAAACACAGAATATTTCTGCAACTGTATCACAATCAGTTTTATGACCACGAAGCAAGTAACTCAAAAAAATAGACTGTGGCTAGCTGCAATCAAACCGCCAATTTATAGTGTGGCAATTGTTCCTATTGCCGTCGGCACAGCAGTTGCTTTCGCAGCTACGGGTATATTTAATGCTCAAAGCTGCTTTACGTTTTTGGGTTCGGCAATTTTAATCATTGCCTGGCTGAATCTGAGCAACGATGTTTTCGATGCCGATACGGGAATCGACGTAAACAAGGCTCATTCGGTTGTCAATTTAACAGGCAACAAGACGCTAGTATTTTGGGTGGCTAATTTTTGCCTAGCTGCGGGAATAGCAGGCATCATCTTTCTCTCGTGGTGGCAACAAGATCCAACGGTGATAGCCGTGGTGTTGCTCTGCTGCTTTTTGGGCTATACCTATCAAGGACCGCCATTTCGTCTCGGTTATCAGGGTTTGGGAGAAATAATCTGTTTCTTTACCTTTGGACCAGGAGCAGTATCAGCTGCTTACTATGCTCAAGCTCAGTCTTTTTCGCGGGCAAGTTTCGCTATTTCGGCAATTGTGGGGATCAGCACCTCAATTATCCTTTTTTGTTCCCATTTTCACCAAGTAGAAGATGATCTAGCAGCGGGAAAGAGATCGCCAATCGTACGTTTGGGTACAGCTAACGGTGCAAAAGTTTTGGCATGCGCTACTGGTAGTGTTTATGTCTTGACGGCAATACTGATCGTCATAGGCATTCTCTCTTCTTTATGCTGGATTGTTTTTGCTAGTTTGCCTTTTGCCTACCAGTTAGTAGCTCACGTCAACCAAAACCATGCATTGCCACAACAAGTCAGCAACAGTAAATTTATCGCGATTAATTTTTATCTCTCCAGTTCACTACTACTCATACTAGGATTAGTTTTTAGTAATCATGTCTAAAAAAGTTATTCGTACCGACAAAGCACCCGCACCTGTCGGACCTTACAATCAGGCGATCGCAACTTCGGGTCAAATGCTCTTTATTGCGGGACAAGTACCCCTCGATCCAACATCGGGTCAAATCGTTGGTGAAGGAAATATTACGGCGCAAACTCAGCAGGTGATGGTTAATATTGAGGCGATTCTGACTGAAGCAGGAGCTAATTGGGATAGCGTGGTTAAAACTAGCGTTTTTCTGACAGATTTGGCTAACTTTACGCCAATGAATCAGGTCTATGCCCAGTATTTTGCCGAAGAGACTGCTCCTGCCCGCGCCTGTGTTGAAGTATCCCGTCTGCCCAAAGATGTGTTGGTGGAAATAGAATGTATTGCCGTCATTGCAGGTTAATTTTTGATTTCTTAACTAGATTTTTTAAAAATTAGTGATTTTCAAAAGTAGTGAAAAATCTTTCTCTGCTAAAAATCACAATCGCTACAGTCAATCAAGTCGAGAGGGTTACAGGCAAAGAAAATTAAGCTTGGATCGAATAGATCGCCACAGTTGCAGCAGTTATTATTCTCTGAGCAGCTACTATTACGTCGGCGCCTTCTATAATTTTTGCTTCTGTGTTTATGAGAAATCTTCCTCTGCAAAATTAGATTAGCTTGATGACAGTCTAGTAATCTTTGCTGAAGAGAAACACAGGCGCGATCAAAACTTTGTTCTGTGATGCAGCTCTGAAAATAGCTTGAGCAAGACTGTCCTTGATGTAAAACTCGATAGGCACAAGAAAACCCTTTATAGGGAGAAATATGTTGCTGATAAACGCGAATAGCCAAGAGCAAGCACGTTTTAAATATTTTCTCTAATCTCAGAACTGTGGCGATTTTCTCGAGCTTGCTAAAAAAAACCAGAAGGGAACTTAGTTTGCCTTTCGGGACAGGAGATAAAGACTGATCCACAACTTTAAGATCTCAAGATTTAGGCTATGTTTTCTAGCCCAAATTTGCCACAGCTAGCGTAAATTGTCATTTCGGCGTTAGTGATTTGATGTATGACCTACAATGTGTTTTTGTTCGTAGCTATAAGCTATAAGCTTTTTTTAGATGAAGTCAAAGCATAGAAATTGGAAAATCATACTCAGATTAACCTGTGTCGATATCTGCTGCTCAGAGCGGATAAAGCTAATCCACAGTTAGACATACAAATATCAAATATTAGTCGAAATAGCAGCTACAGGACAGGTGGGAATGCACTGCTCACAGACGATACAGCGCGATCGCTTAAAGTCGAGACGGAAGGTTTCGGGATTCATCACCAGAGCTTGGGTTGGACAGACTCCCGTACATAAACCACAGTCAACACAAATTTTTTCATCGACAGCAATCTCACCACTCGCAGAATAGACTTGAAAATCACCCATTCTCATCCATTCGATCGCCGCATCAATCTGATCGATATCACCCTGTAACTCGACCACCAGCTTGCCAATCTGATTGGGTGCAACCTGGGCGCGAATAATGTTGCTGGCAATATTAAAGTCTTTTGCCAGACGATAGGTGAGGGGAATCCGAATTGCCGTGCGCGGGAAAGTCACTGTAACCCTTTTTTTCATAGAGAAGCTGGGATTATAGATAGAATAAAAAACGCAAGTATATTAATACCTTATATCTATCAGTTTACTAATGAGCGAACAACAACTGGAATCATCCGCTAATAATTCGGTCAGAAACATAGTCATTGCGATCGCCGCAATCGTCCTGAGCGTGGCTTTATTTCTGGGCTTACAGACCGAAACAAACGGCACATCACTAGAATCTCAGGTACAGAGGTCAACCAACCTAGATGTAGCTTTAACTAATAACAAGCCGACTCTAACAGAATTCTATGCAGACTGGTGTACTAGTTGCCAGGCAATGGCGGGAGATTTAGCCCAGGTAAAGGAAAGCTATGGCGATCGCGTAAATTTTGTGATGTTGAATGTCGATAATACAAAATGGTTACCAGAGATGCTGCGCTATCGGGTTGACGGCATTCCTCATTTTATTTTCATGGACAATGGGGGAAATGCGATCGCCGAAGCCATTGGCGAGCAGCCAAAAAGGATACTGGAGGCAGATTTAGATGCGCTAATTGCGAATAACCCGATTCCTTACGCCAACAAGAAGGGTCAAATTTCTCAGGTAGAGGCAAAGGTAAAAGTTACTAATGACACTAACGATACTCGCAGTCATGGAGCAACCGTTAATTAGCAATCATAAATTTTAAGCAATATTTTTGCTATTGATAACTTTTGAAGCGTAATACTTATGTATCACGTTTTTTTTGGCTAATTTTGCTTTCCCATTGTCACAAACGATAAAAAATTGAGGACAGAGATAAAATCGCTGAAATATACGGTAGCTTTTGCGAAATACGTAAAAATACGGTTTAAAAAATAAGATGCGTCTCTTAACCTAAGTAATCTTCGCAATTCAGAATTCAATCTACATTATGTAATTGAGTAATTGTTGAATTAGAAAAGATAAGCAACTGATCGTTTAGCAAAGCTAATGCTTAGTAATACTGCAAATTTTGTAAAGAAAAAGCGCTCTCTCTTGTATTTGAAGATAAGCTATTAGCTTTATAAATATAAGCACTTTTTCTATTGCGATTTTTAGATCCCAGCATTTAATTTATTTAGCAAAAAAACTTTAAGCAGTTCTAATCATGAAAATCAAAATTTCCGCATTGATCAGTATTAACGATTGCGTTCTAGCCATTTACTATTGCAGCGATGGGACATATCGTTTTAGCGTAGTGAACACGATGGGACGAACCTATACTTGCGATCGCAGTTTTGCAACTTTGAGCAACGCTAAAACAAAAGGAATATCGATTACAGAAAGACTAGCTATTGATCGCACTTAATCAATCTGGATCTAAAAATCAATATGATTGAAGCATCAGCTAAAAATATCCGCATTTATACATAAATAGAAACTAGTTGACGATGGGAATACTAAATAAAGTATTTTGATTAGTCGATTAATTCATAGGTATAGATGTTGTGTCCTATCGGTTTAAGCTTTGGTCAGAGAAAACGCGAAATGTATTTACAAAGGCTTTAGGCGCAAAAGTTCTGAGAAAGACTTCTGATTCTCGGCAGTTTAAGCTGCTGATTATTACGCAATTTTTTCCTCCTGATTATGCAGCGACAGGACAACTAATCTCTGAGCTTAGTCATCAGCTAAGTGAGCAAAATATTGAGGTTAATGTTTTTACAGGACAGCCTGGCTATGCTTATCAACAAGAGCAAGCACCCAAAATAGAGGTTGATCGCCGGGTTAAAATTCGACGCACGACATTTAGGCAATTTTATTCCCAGAGAATCAGAAGCAAGACCCTCAACGGTGCAATTTTCACCCTCAGATCTGCTTGGCATCTGCTGAGAAATGCCCGCCAATATAACGCCGTAATTCTGACCACTGCACCACCTTTCCTGGCTGTTGTGGGCTATTTGGCAAATTTAGTAACTAAACTAGAGTACATTTGTTTGGTTTACGATTTATATCCCGATGTCGTCATTGAGTTAGGAGTTATTTCGCCTAATAATGCGATCGCCAAACTGTGGCATAAAATTAACGGTCATATTTGGCAGCGAAGTCAAGAAATCGTGGTTTTGAGTGAGACAATGAAACATCGAATTGTAGCTCAACACCCGACGATCGCCAACCAAATTAGCGTGATTCATAATTGGGCAGATCCAAACTGGATTGAGCCAATCTCCAAAGCCGAAAATTGGTTTGCTCAACAGCATCAGCTTCGAGACAAATTTACCGTACTATATTCGGGAAATTTGGGTCATTGTCATGACATGGATACGATTTTAGAGACAGCAAAACTGCTACGAGAACAGGAAATTCAGTTTGTTTTTATTGGTGCGGGGGCAAAGTATCAAAAATGCCAGGCAATGGTAGCTGAATTAAAGTTAGGTAACTGTCTTTTCTTACCCTATCAAGATCGAGCAAACTTACCTTACTCTCTAACTGCTTGCGATTTAGCGCTAGTTAGTATTGCTCCTGGTTTAGAAGGGGTAGTTGCTCCCAGTAAAGTCTATGGCATTATGGCTGCGGGAAAAGCGATCGCTGCAGTATGTGAATCTCACTCCTATTTACGACAGTTAATCAGCGATGCTCATTGTGGAGTTGCGGTGGACAATCACCATAGCCAACAGTTAGCAGAATTTATTTTGATTCTAGCTGCGAATCCAGACTTGGCAAAAGATATGGGCGATGCTGGACGTAACTATCTCCAGCAGCATTTTACACCTCAGAAAATTGCTCAACAGTATTGCAGTGTTTTAAGAGTTAATAACTCTTCGTTAGACTGCAGCAAGCACGAATTATTTAATCGCCACGAACACATTCTATACGGAATGGTGGATAATCAACCCACCACTCACAGTTAAGTATGTAGTATTTTGCATCCCTACAAATTAACTAATCCCAACCAGTTTTTCGCTCAATTCCCACAGACGTTTGCCCTTATTGTCGTCCATTGCCTCATCAGAAATTTCCTGTACAAAAGCGGTGCGATCTTCCTGTTGGCGGTTGCCCCAGCTATAGTAAACACCTGACTGATTAAATTTTGGATCGGCAACTACTTTTGCCACTCTTTCTCCCGCTAATTCCTCCGTTACATAACCTCCTGTAACGTTTTTCTGAAACCAGGGAAAGATAGTTTGGAAAAGAGAATAGTGATTGCGGAATAAGCCTGTTTCTGCCACACAGCCAGGATAGAGAGCATTAAAAATAATGCCCGTAGATTCGTGATAGCGATCGTGCAACTCCCGCATAGTTAGCATATTACAGAGTTTGCTATCCTTGTAGGCTTTGCCTGGTTTAAACTTTTTACCGTCGATCATAGTCACAGGATCTTTGAAACCAGCTTCCATACCCTGTAGATTTCCTAAGTCTGGTGGTGCGGGAATCGGAATCTTACCACCGATTTCTTTCGGATTAGCGGTCACTGTACCGAGAATAACCAATCTTGGTTCGGCTGCGGGAGACTTTTGCAGATCTTCTAACATCAGGTTACATAGTAAAAAATGACCCAAATGATTAGTAGCGACGCTTAACTCATAGCCTTCGGCGCTGCGCTGGGGTTCTTTTTCCAACGGTAAATAAACTGCTGCGTTACAGACCAAAGCATCTAAAGATTTACCTGTGGCACGAAAATCTGCCACAAACTTCTGAACACTATCTAGTGAGGAAAGATCGAGATGAATAATACTATATTTATCTTGAGGCAGACCAACTTCTGCTGCTACCTTCTCTGTTTTAGGTAGGTTGCGACAAGCCATGACTACATGCCAACCGCGATCGCATAATGCCTTGGCTGCATACAAACCAACGCCCGAAGATGCACCAGTAACTACAACAGTTGATTCTTGTACCATTTTCTTAAAAGTCTTTATTAGTATTCATACCTATTAATAAAATCGCATACTCTACAGCATCTATTTATCGGTCAGTTATAAAGTGTCATATTTTTGTTGTTAATAAATTGGCTGCGTTCGAGGTAACTAGTTCGTAGCTATCAGCTATTAGCCATTGGTGACAAGTTAAGGCGGTATATTGTTTGTCAAGCGGGGAACGGAGACAAGTCCAGAGAAGGTTTAGCTCTTTTAGGGCGCGGCGATTTGACTATCCCTAAATCTCGATTTTCAGGTGCAGTCAAATAAGCAATAAAATCAGTGGCGCCACCTTGACTGACTGCTTGAGTAAAGTGATAAATTCCCCGAAAAACCATTTCAATAGAAATTGAATCGAATGGTAAGGTTAACTCGTCAGCAACCTCATCAGATAAATCAATCAGAACGGCATAAAACAGCCAAGTTGCCCAGATTTGGAGTTGAATACCATTAACCGAGCCTGTCCAAAGATAACTCAGACCCAACAAGCGTTTGAGTAAAAGAAAACTTTCTTCAATACGCCAACGACGGGAGTAGAGATCGTCAACCACAAA
>JBCBEA010000050.1:0-12952 GCA_038529195.1 Cyanobacteria bacterium J06600_6 | reverse complement strand
AGCAAGTCACCCACTAACCAATCAAATTACAACCAAATCCGCTAAATTAAACATAAATGCTGAATTAGCAGTAGCCAACCTCAAAATAGGTGATGATACTTGGCTGATTTTGGGACAACCAAATAGAGCAGCCGGCGATCGCATAATTAAGTATATTCAGGAGCAAAATTTAACTGCTCAACATCCTATTCTCGTTTGGTCGAAAGATATTGACCCAGTCTGGCTAGAACAATTACAGCCCCGTATGGCGATTTATACTAGCTCTGAACTAAATCCCCAAACAAAACAAATATTGCGCCAAAAACAAATCACCTATTACAACACCGCACTAGAGGGGGAAATAAGCTGGACTCACCAACAGGGATTTAGCTGAACACAATAATTTTTAATAATCCCTGGGCATTTAACCCCAAATCTCAGTAGAATGACTCTGGAGTCTAAATTGCTACCAAATTGGAGAGGTGGCAGAGTGGTTGAATGCGGTAGTCTCGAAAACTATTTTAGGGTCAAACCTAACGGGGGTTCGAATCCCCCCCTCTCCGTCGATATGTTTATATACAAGGGCTTGTTTAACTAGTAGCGATAAAAGCTGGATGTAAACCTAATTGCTGTTCATAAATATTTTCCAACTTAGCTTAATCGACCTCAGTTTAAGCATGTTCAACAAGCAAATAACGCCTTAGTCCTTCTACCAGTTTGCGGGGCTCTCTTTGATAATTTTGCAATGCCCAAACTTCAACTTTTTTCAGAAAAGCTTGCAATTCCTGTTGAGCATTCTCTAGCTGCTCTACAAATTGTGCCTGAGTCAATGTAATAAAGTAGCTGTCCTCTAGACTATCTTCGTCACTCCAAACAATAATATTCCCATCATCAAAGTCACACCAGGGAGAAGGATTATGACCCATCCAAGGAGAAACTCCCGCTTTAATAGCATTAACAGCAATTCTCCAATCCTGAAAATCAGCACAGCACGATGCTGCTATTTTTAAACTGTTCTGTTCAAATAATAATCCTCCCACTAAAGCTAATTCATCTTTTTTATCTAGAGCGTCTGTGAATCTCGGATCAAGCTGCAATTGATTAAAAGATAAAAGCGAACCAATTAGGAGACTTATGTCATTTAAAGTAGACTGACTGGTCAACTCAACATAATGTATTTGCTTAGATGATTGGGCTTTAAAACTATAAGTATTAGCTTCAAAAGGCCCTACTTCAAAACAAAATTTTACGCGCGTTGGGTAGTCCGTCATTGTTCAAACTGATTAAATCCAATTAATTTAGCTAAATTATTTCTCCTCAAAAAGAGCGATCGCCAACGCTACCGCTTGAATTAATTTATCTTCCAGACAAGTGTTCGGAAATTTTCTCTAATAATTCATCCGCATCTACAGTTTTACGCAAAAAGTCTGATGAGCCAACCATTTTTGCCCTCAGGCGATCGATAATTCCGGAATTGCTAGTGAGAAAAATAATTGGCGTTTCGGCAAATTCTGGATAACGACGCAGTTGAGCACAGACATCGTAGCCATTAATTCTCGGCATAACAATATCTAAAAAGATGAGATCTGGTTGACGCTCAATTAAAATATCTACTGCTTCTATAGGATCGTTTATACCAACAAAGCGATAGCCAGCTATGCTTACTATTTGCTCGATTAAATGAGAAATCATTAAGCTATCATCTACGCAGGCAATCAAGGGACGATTTTTATTCTCGTAATTCTGATTGCTAGGATTAGCTATCTCTAAAAGATCGGGTACTTCGACTAAACCAAAAATTCCTGACTGAATATAGGGTAAAAGCGAACCAATAACTTGGAGAGGTGAAGTTCTCAACTGAACAGCCAAATCTCTTAAAGTTCGGTTGCCATTCAATAATTTACCCAGGCTTTGATAGGCAGAAATAGATGTTTTTTCCTGAAGCTGTTGAGGTTGCAAAATTACAGGAGCTTTATTTGGGAGACGGTCTACTATTTGTGCTTCCTCCCAACGCAACCAAATTTGCTGAACTTTATCGATCATCATGGTTGGCTCGACCAAATCTAATGATGCAGCCAACAATTTATCTTGATCTAGCCGGCAGATAACCTGACTTGCTTGAGTTAAATCAAAAAATATCTCACTAACTGTAAATTCAATCGCATTTTTTCCCTGCTGGGGAGTAATGGTTTTCCGCTCTACCCAGTGAGATATTTGTTCATATTCCCAAGTATTGTCACCTAAATCTATTTTTCTTTCCGTCAATTCTTCTTGTAAGTAGGAAAGCTGGAAGGGAATTTGAGGCAAATTGAGAATTAGATTTCTTTGCCAGCGTCGGATTGGGTGCAATCCTCCTGTGCCGTAGACAATATTACCCAGGTAGAGATAAACGTGCCATTCATGCCCTTTTACGGGATCGGTGAAGGTAAGCCGTCCGCTGATTTGGGCTACCTGCAGGGAATTAAAAAGCTTAATCTGTTTAGGGGCGGTAAATTCGCGGATAATTAAATTGTCAGAAGTATTTCTGCCGCTCATTTGTTTATGCCCCTTTGCTGCAAAAGTTGAATGATTTGGATATTGGCTTGAGGGAACTGATATTGATTCATTTGGTCGGGATCGACCCATAGAATTTCATCGCACTCAAGAGTCTGCGGTGTCCCGCTGAGATATTGGCAATCATGGACATAGAGGGTTACATCAAAAGTCTCATATGTATGAACAATTGTTGTTAGACGATCGCCAACTCGAATTTGAATGTCTAGCTCTTCTTTTATTTCTCGCTCGATGCACTCTTCGACCGTTTCTCCTGGTTCAATTTTACCGCCAGGAAATTCCCATAAGCCTCCCATTTCTCCAGACTGCCGACGACGGTCTATCAGAATTTTACCTTGCTGATCATTGATAACAGCCACTCCAATACGCTTATGAACTGGAGGAGGTGATATTGACGACATAAATATATTACTTCTGCTTAAATTTTATAAGTTAATTTAGAACTACGGAAAAATAGTAGATAAAGTAAAGCAACCTTTACTTTCATGAAGGTTGCCAATATTATATATATTAATTACAGCAGAGGGAACATTTCTAGTCTTCTGCTTGGGTTCCCATCAGGGATTCTTCAAAACTCATTCTCTGTTCGGCATTGCGTAAAAAATAGCCACTCATCATTGCCGACGCCAGTAATTGCCCCAAATTCTCTCGGTTAGTACTGATTTCAACATCAAAACTATCATGGGGAACGCTTCCTAGTAAACCAGTGATATTGTGTTCAATAATCTGAAAAACTTCTTTGGACTCTGGTTGGGAAAGATGACCAATCGCCTCTGGGCTAAGAGACCGTACATAATTCCATAGTGAATTTTCATTTTCGCTACGTGTGAAAGCATTTTTGGAAATATTTTGCTCGCTCACTCTTGCAGCCTCCTGGCTATAATTAACAGAATTTCAATGAGTTTATAAACCCAATCGTCTACCTTCTCATTAAAGCATCCTGCTATTAATTATTCGTTACGTAGAACCGAACTCAGGACTGGGCGTTTTCCGATCTATAGCTAGGGTACTTAGTTTGCGTCTGTTACAGGGAGCTAGGAATCTTTTGGACTAAAAAGATTCGTTTATGAGACGGAGATATCTTTTTTTGTCTGATAATTGTCGTCGTCAACCTGTTAAATTATTTTCTACTTGCCAAATGTTAAATGTTAAATACGTTACCGCCCTAATTTATTTGGAATACCCTCGCACCCCCCTGGTACAGTCGAGCGAGATTTGTCACCACACCAAGAGCAAATATAGTAACGCTGCTCTTGACTCATGCGTTTAACTCCTGAAAAATTTGCTTTTTCTACTACCACGCCCGTATATTTGCCCGTTGTGTAGTCGGGGGGAGCAGTAATACTGCGAGGTGTAGCAGTTTCTACCTCACCATAAAATAGACGAGTTCCTTTTATATCTGCTCCTGCTAAATTCGCTTCATATAATACAGTTCGAGCGAGATTTGCTTTCACAAGGTCGCATTGGCTCAAGTTCGCTCTCACCATATTTGCTTCAGTTAGATCTGTCCAGCGTAAATCCTGGGCGATCAGATATGCTCCTGCTAACATAACCCCCAAATCGATTACCCTAGTTCCGTAGGGGCGATCTTCAGAATAACCACCGCTACCGTCTAACATTGGTCTTCCCAGGCGATTATCACGTTTGAGAGGAGTCAGAAGACGAGATTGAGAGAGAAAACGAATAACTTTTGCTTTGCCATTTTCATCAATACTAGAAAGGATTGAGGCAGTTCTGCCTTCGGCGATCGCTCTTTCTTGAGGCCAGTCTTCTAACAGTCCCTCTTCGTTAATCGTCAGATCGGAAATACCCTGAAAGTAAGTGTCAATTGTCTGCTGCTGAGTAATACGATTTTGCTGAATGGTTAGATCTTTAGAAATGACATACTGCGCCCAGGCGACATACACTGCCAAAATAGCGATCAGAATTTGTCCTAAGGCTCCAATCCAGTCTGCCCAGGAGCCAAATTCATCGTATTTAAACTGGGTGAGCCAGATGCTAATCTTGCCGTAAACTCCTAAATAGTTAAACAAACCAGCGATCGCGCCAATAAAACCAATAAAAGCCAAGATAGTTCGACGTTCTTGGATAGTTAAAAACTTAATTACCCAACCCCGCACAGAGCTAAATACGACTCCTAAAGAAAGAGCTAGGGCGGCAATGGCGCTAGTCAATCCTAGCCAGGGAAGCCGAAACCAAAGTCCCAAGCCCATAAGCAGGAGGGTAATCAGAATTAGCTGGGATTGGGAAAGATTGATTTTCCGACCCGTATTTTGCTTAATAACGGCTGGTCGTTTTACGCTAGACTCAGGTTCATATTCAGCTTGGGGCAAAGATTCTTCGTCAATCCCCGCCTGACCGTTTTCTAATTCGACTATATTATTGGGATTAATATCAGGATTAATATTAGGGATAGAATCAGACCTTTCCTTCATTCTCAATAAATTTTTGACATAATATTTTGTCTATCATACTTACTCAGGGAATTACGCTACTGAAATCCTCGATCCCAGACCGAAAGAGTCACTCGATCGCGAGAATCGCGCTGAACTTTTCCTTCTAAATTGTTGACTTTAAAAAAGCTAAAGTTAGTTTCACGATTATAGACGCTGCGGACTTTGGCTTTAATATCTGCGGGAGCTTCCGTACCTAACATTCTAGATAAGGTTTGCTGCATTGCCCCCAAACTTACGGATTGATTCAGCGCAATATCAGTCTGTCTAATTTTGCCTGTGTCATCAGATTTGTAGCTCAGGTTAACGCGATCGGGAATCACATCATAGTAAACCAGCACCTTGCTATTGGGCTGCCAGCCCTGTCTTTCTGAGTTTGGCTTACCAAAGGTGCTGACTAGCTGACTTTCATCCGTTCCTGTAGTCAAGATGGGAATATTAACCTCATCGGCTGGGGCTAAATCCGCGTTGGCTAGGGTTTTTGGTGCTTTAGGTTTGGCTTTAGGGAGTTTATTAAGCTCAATCTCTGCCTGTAATTCCGCCTCTCGTTCCCGCTTTTCTTTCGCTGCTGCTGCTGCCTCTGCTTTAGCAATTCTTCGTTCTGCCTCTGCCTGTAATTCCGCTTCCGACTTTGGCGTTTCCTCCGTTCCAGGAGTAGAAAATACATCAGGCTGCTGGGTTGTCTCCACCCCTACCTGAGCTGGGGTATCTGGCGATCGCCATAAACTAGAAACTACTACGAAACCAGCAGCAAAAGTTCCGGCTGCGACTCCTGTGGCAACCAGCAAAAATAGCCCGACTTTGCTTAACAGACTCTGCTTGCGAGGACGTTTTATCACATCAGGCGCAAAAGCAAGTGTTTTAGACGGTTCTCTTCCCAGCCGTCCACTATTTAAATTTCTCTGAGGCGCAACGTTTAGAGTTACCCCAGTCGGATTACTCCCGCTAGTCACTAGCTGATGATTCAAGGCAGCCAGCATTTCCTGGGCGCTCGAAAAGCGATCGCGAGGATGAAACTTAATCGAACGATCAATAATATCAGCCAGGTCTTGATCGATATTTACTGCCCGTTCTCGCCAAATTATTTCGCCATTACGAGGATCGGTTTCTAATTCGTGGGGAGCTGCTCCTGTTAACAGGAAGATTGCCGTTAAGCCCAAGCTATAGAGGTCACTAGAATAAATCGGACGACCCGCTGCCTGCTCTGAGGACATGTAGCCAGGAGTGCCGATTGATGCCGAATAGATGCTGTCTGAATTATGATTTACTTCTGTAGCGATCGCTTCTTTAACTGCCCCAAAATCGATCAGAAATGGCAGGTTATCACCCTGGCGCAAAATAATATTTTCGGGCTTAATATCCCGATGGATGATGCGACGACTATGCACGTAGTCTAGTACAGGCAAAAGCTGAAGTAAAATTTGCCGTACTTCGTCACGGTGCAGATTACCTTCTTGAGACCAGTATTGATCGAGGGTTAGACCTTCTATCCATTCTTGAACCAGATAAAACTTATCATCTTCAGAAAAATAGGCATAAAGCTGAGGAATTTGGTGATTACCATCTCCTAGTTCTTCTAAAATTGCAGCCTCTCTCTGAAAACGTTCTTTCATCCAGAGTGGCATCTTGGGCTGTTTGACAATCGGCTTAAGCTGCTTGAGGACGCATTTTCGTCCCGATGGCATATGATTATCAACGGTGAGATAAGTTTCACCAAAGCCTCCCCTACCCAGGGTCTTAATAAGGCGATAGCGGTTATTTAATAGTGCTGTCATATTTACGTAAGATGAACGGCGATCAATCCGAAAACAACTCGACTATTCTGTGACTATTCTTATTTTAGATTGGGTAAAGGATAACGACTAACTTAATCAGGTCAAATTTATTTAAGATCCAATAAACCCTTTTCTTTGAGCTTGGGGTTAAATCTGATCTCCATCGTCACGCCTCGATCTTTCAACTTAGCAATAATTTGAGCCTCAACTCGCCGAGCAATCTGCTTACGTATCTTAATTTGCTTTACCTCCTCGCTCTGCTGATACTGTGCCTTTTCTGCCTCTGTCATAGCGGGATTGGCATCAATTGGCTCTGTCCATAAATGTTCTTCGGTATCGTTCCCAGGAGGAGTTGCCCCATTTTCCTCAATCCAGGCACTAGAGATATCGGCTAAAATTTTACGGCTAGGACGATCTATAGTTTGCAGTTTAAACCAGTGACAAGATTCTGGTTGTCTAATTAGATGTTGTTTAAGACTAAGATACACATCGCGAGAGTAGCCAACGTAACATAAGTTGCGATCGCCATTGAAGATTGCATAAATACCAATTTTGCCTGCTATATTATCGCTAATGCAGCCATCCGAGTTGAGATAGGATTGATAGTCAAGACTGGCAAGAGTTGGTGTTTGTGTTTGAGTAGACATATAGGCTGTGACTAGCTGTGATTAAAAAGCAACCTGAAAATTTAAATATTGACTTTGCTGGAAAAATTCTTAGTACTGGCGATCAAGCTTGCGATAGATCGCGCAAAGACGGCTAGGCTTGAAAATTTTAGCCTGGAACATGAAATTGGGCGGAATGTTGATAATTATATAGTCTGGGTGATTATGATACTGCTCGAATTCTCTGGGCATTCCCTTGGGTGTCTGCTGGCTGTAGGGAACTGGCTGAAAGAGTAATTCTGTAAACCTGATGCCAGTTTCGCCAAGTTTCTGGCTGATTTGGTCAGTAAAAGTAGGATTAGTCAATAGACTAAACAAAATTTCTTGTGCTTGGGAATCTAAAGTAAAGGTTGCGTCAAAGTTTTTGACTATTCTTAAACCCATGTTTAGGTATCGATAATTTATCGATAATATAAGAGGACTATCCAAGATATTATCAGAGTTTTTTTCCTTATTACTATCTGTTAAACATTTGTATTTAATAGCAAAAAAAAGCTCTAACACATTGGCTCAAAAGCTTTTCTGGCTTTAACTACTGCCAAAAAAATAGAGAAAAAATTGTAAAGATACCGATAAATTTTCTTAAAGTGGAACACTGACCCCACAGGTGCGTCTAGTTTCAGGACAAGGTTGATTTCACAGAGGCTATTTTTTACATTATGAATATAAAAACTTTTGCTCACGGTAGCAAGCAAATTCTGTTGGCTTTACTAACTGTTTCTGGCGTCGGTATATTGGCGAATCCCGCTCAAGCAGACAATGCCGTAATTCAAGAATCGATTCAAGAATCAGTAGTTACGGGTCGAGATAACATTTCTGTCCAAAACTCGAATCAAAGTAATCGTCAGTATACCGAGTATCGCGATCGCTATAGCCGTTATAACCACGGTAGAGGCGAAGCAGTCGAAAGTACGGGAATTGTTCAGCGCAGCGATCAGTATTGCGATCAGGTAGGGGAATATAATACCTGCGTTCAGGATGCCCAACAGTCCAATCAAAATACTAGCCGTCGCGCACGTCGAAGCCGAAGTCGTTATTAATTTCTATCTTTCTTATCCGGATTGAAACTCAGACCATGAAACCAAATAAATTAGTCGGTTTAGTGGCGGTAGGTTTAATTTTACCCAGTGCAGCGATCGCATCGAGCAATTCTGCACTGGCAAGAGAAGTTAGAGTCAAAACCGCCAATGTTGAGGCTGTTACCCGCAGTGATGGTAGTGTCTATATAGATACAGGGGGAGCTAGCCTTAGTCTTCCCCGTCGGCAAACTCGCCGATACTGGAATCCACTACGCTATTGGCAACTTCCCTGGCGCAGCTATACCAACTCTAATCGTCACTGTCGTCAGATTACCTATCAGTCAACTCAACAAACCACTCGCTCGGGCAATCATACGGTTCAACACAGTAGTTATAGCAACAATTGTAAGTAATTGATGTTCAAGGCTAATTAGCCTGTTGAGACTGGGTCAAGGGGAAAAGGTTAAAGGATTAATCCTACTTTCTTAAACCAACAGCAATGTTTAATTCCCTTGACTGTGCGTGACAACTATAAATAAAAGTCAGAGGGAGACATGTAAAACTGTCTCCTTTTATTTTTCTGACTGCAAATTGCTGAATTGAAATAACGAGGAGGAATAAACATGAAATTAACTGGCTGCTCGATCGTCTTATTATCAATATTTAGTGCGATCGGCATCAATAAAATAACATCCCCTGCTGTGGCTCAATGCGTTCAGGCAGATATCTCGGTTCAATATAATATTAGTGGTTCTACCAAACCGACGGCGCGGGATAACGATATCGATTTACAAAGCGAACCTGGCTGTCGAGGTAATGCCACGATCACTACTGGAGTTCAGGGCAATATTGGCGGGAATCGTCGGGTGCGTCAAAGTCGCAAAGTGCGTCATCGGTTTACCAGTAGTGAAGATCGGAGTAACTATTCTGGTAATACGGTGCAGATTAAGAGTAATCCTGCGATCGACGTTTACAATGCTGCGGATAACTTGGATTATTAGTTCTAGTTAAACAGCTAATATTCATATTTATGTGGGCAAATTAACTAGCCAAAAGTATCTCTATGGCGTTTTATTTTTGTCCACATGACGAGTCAACTGTCTTGAGTCAGCACTCTGGCGATCACTTTTTATAATTTAGTCTTTTATTAACGAAAAACAGAATCTAACCTCCAAACCAGCTCCAGCTTCCAGACTAAGCTTTAGAAGCATGATAGGAATTATTCAGAGGTAAAAAGATAGTTAATTCTTTACCCTGTGACTGTCTTTGTCTGACGGTGAGCTTGCCACCTAAAGCCTGAAAAATGTTTTTAGTTGCATCTAAGTTGAGACTCAAACAGCCAGTAGCAGGTTGAAAAGAGAGCAGCTGACCCAAGGATTTAAACGGATTATTGTCTGTGTGACTCGCCTGAGAGAGTACCTGTAGCTTGAGCTGATTACCAGCAGTAGATACTTTCACGTCGATATGTCCTCCCATGGGCAAACTACGGGTACAGCTTTCGATTAATCCCGTCAAGACAGTGTCTAGCATACAGGGATTGCTGACTATTTTAGGCAAACTATGGGGCAGGACAAATTCTAGCTCCACATTACGGCGTTTGGCTTTTTCTTGCCAGCGAGGAATATTTTGTTGGAATACTTGCTCTAAAGGAAATGCTACCAACTCCACTGGCTTACCACTCGGACGGGTAGACTCTAATTCCGCAGCGCGAAAGATTAACTCCATCCGCTCTATTTGTTCTGTGCATTCGCGATCAATCGCCTGTAGTCTCTCAATCACGTTGGACTTGAAATCCTGTTTACGTTTAAGCAGTAGCTTGGTTAGAGTCCGAATTGTAGTTAAAGGAGTACGAACTTCATGAGTTAGAGCCTGCAATAGCTCCATTTCTACTAAGCTGGTGGCATAGTTATCCTTAAAAGATGGCGTTGAACCTAATTCAGAAACTGCGACTGTTTCTACCTGGCGGGAATTGGCAGAGACATGACTCAAGTCGGGAATATGATGCAGTAAACGACGACTAAAGCTAGTTACTAGCTGATAATTGGGAATTGGTGGGGCAAATTGCTCGACTAAACTGTCTAACTCAGCTAAATGATGATATTGAGTAACTATTAGTCGCGATCGCAACGTATTCCAAACGCTACCTAAAGTTATCGGGTCGAAGGAGAAATGGAACTTAGGATTTCCTTCTAAGTCTCTACCAAGCAGGAGAACAAGACCAAAATTAGCAGTCAAAACTAAACAAAACTGCTCCTCGGCGATCGGATCTTGAGGAATTAAAGGCAGTTCAATAATCGGTGCCGTATCCTGTACTGGTTTTTTCCGTGCCTGACGACAGGGCATTAAAGCATTGACTTTAAAAGCATTGGGAGTAAAAATCGCGGACTGAAAGTTATCTACTAACTCAGAATTGCTCAATAGCGGTACAGGGGCAGAGAAAACTAAGCCCAACTTCGCTGGTGCAGCGTCTTGGTTATCTTCAATTTCTGACAGTAGTAATTCTTCAACAGAGGCGATCGCGCCACGCCATTCTTTTTGAGCTGTTAATTCTGCTAAACGCTGTTTTTGACTATAGTGCTGAGACCTATCTCTCGCCTGCTCTTTGTTGCAGTCAACAGCATCAGCTTCGTCCAGTTGGGGGTTTATTTCTTGATTAAGGACATCACTTAAGTTTTGCAGCAACCAGTTTTGCACTTTTGTCTCCGATCTTCATCTTAATTCTCTTTCCATCAGTACTACCCGTAGAAAAATATTAAGAGTAATACTATTGATTTGTTTAGATGGTATCTGTTATTTCTCTCTTTACCAATCAGTAAAACCGAACTGAGAAGTCGCAATCGCCGACGGGAGTATCCAATAGTAGTTCTAGATTGCTCTTTGGTCGATGCTAATTTGGGCTAGCAGGAGCAATTTGTAAACTGCCCCTCACAACAATTATCTGCTTTATAGTCCGAGATCGACTGCTACGCGATGCCCACAGCTCATACCAGAAAAAGCAACAGCGTTCAAACCCTGACCAGGAAAAGTGCTATCCCCTACGCAATAAAGTCCAGGAATACTAGTACGGTTAAAGGGCATACCTAACAAACCAGCCAATTTGCGACTGGGTACGGGTCCGTAAGTACCGTCTTCTCTACCCAAAAAGCGTCGATGAGTACGGGGAGTTCCCACCTCTTGATAGTCTAAGCCAGCGGTAATTCCAGGAAAGATGGCTTCCAAGCGCTCGATCAGGTTTGCAGCAGCAGCTTCTTTTTTATCCTGGTACTCTTGGGGTGATAAACCTTGCCAATCATCGATGAAGCTAGGGGTAAAGGTATGGACAATATGATGTCCTGGAGGTGCGAGGCTAGGATCGAGGAGAGTGGGAATAGAAACAAAAATTGTCCCTTCGTTTGCTTCCATTTTGTCCCAGCTTTCTAACAAAATATGGTGGCAGTCCGTGCCTTCTGGTAAAACTTTGGCATCAACTCCTAAATGTAGACTAAGGAAGCTAGGAGATTTTTTGTATCGCTGCTGCCATTTTTTTTCTTTGGTGGGAGTGTGTTCGGGAGGCAATAATTTACCAAAAGTATCCCAGCGAGTCGCATTAGAAACTACTCTTTTTGCCCGATATTCTGTATTGTCTGCCAGTTTTACCCCTACTGCTCTGCCGTTTTCGAGGATAATTTCTTTGACTCTCGCTTTATACTTGATCTCTCCTCCAGACTGAACTAACCCGTCTGCCAGCTTTTGGGCAATTTGTCCCACACCACCTTTGGGATAGTTAATGCCTCCGTAATGGCGATCGCTAAATACCATTCCCGCATTGATCATCGGTGTCTTATCTGCCGTCACCACCGACCAGAGATAACACTCCATATCGATAAATTGCAGCAGTTTGGGATCTTTGATGTGCTTGCGAGCAATGTCGCCCACGTTTGAGGGTAGATATTTAGCTAAACCCAGACAGGAAAATGGCTTTTGGAAAAATACTCGCATTAAATAGCGGGGTTCTTCGAGGGAAAGTAGCTCCATCGAGTTGAGGTAGTTGAACACTTCCCAACACTTGCCATAAAAAGCTCTAATCCCCGCTTCTTCGTGGGGAAAGATGGCAATTAACTCCTGTAAAAATTCTTCGTAGTCGCGATGAACCTTCAATTCCAAATCATCAGGTAAATGGTAATGAATCTGAACAGGATCGGCAAAAGTTTCAATTTCCATGTCCACCGCAGCTAAAGCACGGGTCAAGAGGTTGGTTGTACCGCGATCGCCAAAACCAAAAATCATTGATGCTCCTACATCAAAGCGATATTCGCCTCGATCAAAATAGCCGCCACTGCCACCTGGAATTAAGTAGCGTTCTAAGACTAAGACTTTTGCCCCTTTTGCTGCTAGCTGGGTCGCTGTTACTAACCCCCCTATCCCAGAACCAATTACTACTACATCGTAGTTCTGTACCTCAGAGGTCGTTGTCATCCCGTTCATATAGTTAAAGAATTAAAAAATAAGAATAAATATGCTGAGAAATT
>JBCBEA010000049.1:0-12991 GCA_038529195.1 Cyanobacteria bacterium J06600_6 | reverse complement strand
GCCTTTAATTTTGGCTTTTGCAACGACAGTTTTGATTGTTAGTCTGGGATTCTCATGGCTTGCCAAAAGTAGATTGGGAGATTTTGGTCTGCTGGCAGAAGGTAGCAAGGAAAATACCACAGTCAGAAAGGTAGATAACTCCTTATCAGATGTTCCAGCAAAAGTTACTGCCAAGGTTAAGTCAAATCTGAAAGGAACTCCTGCTTCTGCCGATAGTTCTCAGAGAAAGTTCGTTCTACCAGTTATTGTGCCTCAAGGAACTTCTGTAGCTATTAACGGTTCCAAGAAGTTAAGTGAGGTTAATCAGATTTTACGCAAAAATTTTCACCAGCAGTATCCTGGTACAGTAATTACTACCAATGGCGATGGTAGTGCGATAAGTCTGGAATTACTTTATTCAAGAGAGATTGATTTGGCTGCTTTAGATCGCCCTTTAAGCAAGGCAGAAAAAGAAGCTGGTTTAACCGAGATTGCAATTTACAACTCTGAATTCAGCGGTCAAGACCCCCAAGGGAAAGCTTCTGAACCTTCGATGTACTATGTTTATCAGGAACCTCTTAGTCCAGATACAGAAGCCTTTTTAGGTTATGTCTTCTCTAAAAAAGGTCAGCAGGCAATTAGCCAATTCTGATGCTCTGTGCTTTTGATATTTGTCTGAATCTTATATTTGGTTTATGTCTGTCTAAATAATCACAATAGTTACTAACTATGGTGAAGGAGGAGTAACTTCCGAATTTTGAGGTGTCGACAAACCTATTCCTGTTCCCCGATCATATATTTCAATATCCCACTGTCCTGAACGGCTGCCTTCAAAAGAGATTAAGCGTCCGTTACCACTTATGCTAGGATGGCGAACCTCTCCAATAAAGTTTTGCGTAATATTTTCGCTTCTGGCGGTGGTGCGATCGTATAGGTAGATGTCAGATTTTCCTAACTGTTCCGAACGATAAACAATATAGCGACCATCGGCGCTAATATCGGCTTGAGACTGCATGCTACCCCGCTGATTTAAACCAGGCAAGGAGATTAGACGTCGTCTCTGGAGGTCATACAAATATACGCTGCGCTTGGCAGCGCGATCGCTAGTGTAAACCAAATAGCGACCGTTATAAGAAAAATTAGCGTCTCTTTCTGCGGAGAGAGAATTAAGAGTTGCGTTAATTGCCTGAGTTCCTGGTGTGATGTATCTAGAGCTTTGACAGCCGTTGAGTAGCCAGGCTGCACCAATCAAGATTAGCCAAAAACCGCGTTTTTCAAGAAACCGCTTCATCCTGGGCAAAATTTGGAGTTAAACCAGCGATCGAACAACAGTTTATCTTATCTAAACAGACTTTGCCCCACTGCAAAGACCAGCGCACCAGCTCAACACGGTTACTAACACCCGTTTTCTTGAGGATGTTACTAATATGATTATCAACTGTTCTCTTACTTATTTCTAGCTGTTGAGCGATTTTATGGTTGCTCAATCCCGTGACTACTAGCTCAACAATTTCTAGCTCGCGGGTTGACAGTAATACTTCATGACTAATTCTCTCAGCTTCCATGTTGGGTTTACCCAGTATATTTACTCACTTACGTCTACATATTGTAGAAGGTAAAGTTTCCTCTTAATTGCTCCTGAAGTTGTAAATGAATTATTTTTAACAATTGCAATACACTATGTCTTGAATTGCTACATAGAGTTACAAAATATTTATCTTCTGTAATTTAAGGGAAATATTGATTTTTAACTTTCCTACCTATTTAAATTCAATATTTTCAGCTAAAGGCGATCGCTAAAATAATAAAAAGTTTAGAATAAAATGTCTGGCTGTGTCTAATATTTAGTAGAAGATACTGTAGGTGCAAAGTCTGACTAATTTAAGTCGCTTAATCTCTAAAATAGTCACTGACTCTAGTCGTTCCCAAGACATCGAATCATTTATTCCTGTCAAGACTGCAAAAGCCACAACACTTTGAGTCTTTATCTCCAGAGCTTTACCCTACAATAAATAAGTTCTCCAATTAAAAGTGTAACTAGGCGTTTTTCAAGAGATTTTTGACCAGATTATCTTTGACCATCATTTGACGAAACATTTCTAATAAATACTCTTGTGCCTGCTCTTTACTCAAACCCTGCACCTGTTCGTGAAGCACTTTTAACTTAAACTGCTGTTCCATACTCAATTGACCTGATAAATCCATGAGCATCACTCCTTAATCTAAATAAGTACTCAGCCTGTAGAAATACTTTTTACTCAGCTAAGCGTTAGTTTGCAATCAATCTAACACCAGCACTATAGATAGTCCATAAAGTCAAGCAATAATTAACTAAAGCAATAAAAAGTTATAAAATACTTATCAAATAAGCATAGTTTTTGTGTATTTTGATGCGGAAAAATTTGAAATATCGACTAAACGCAGGTCATAGCAATTAATTTCTCGATATAGTAATTAATAACTATATTCAAGATTAAAAACAGAGTAAATTAAGATGAATTCAATCAAAGACGCAAAAGAGTTTTTTCAACAGAGTGCGGGAAGATGGCGATCGCAACGTACAACCCACCATCTACCTTTTAGAAGAGCAGAAAGTGGAAGTTCTGACATTAATGTTGAGTTTTTGGATGCAGAAGATGAAAAAATTGCAGCAATCTGTAAAATGCATGAAATAGATCCTGCTACAGCCATTGGCGGTGCTTTTGTTAGCTGGGATGGTTCGATGGCTTGGGATAAAGATAATGAAGAGCATAAAGGAACGACGGTTTTTGCTCTTATTCCTGATGGCTCAGATCTTCGCAAAGGTAAACTCTTGCGCGAACGTGGCTATGCCGAAATCGTCCCAGTGGCAGGAGAGTATCATATGGATCGCGAAGATGGTTTGGTTTTGATTACCGAATACGAAACTATGAGCATTATTGAGCGTTTCTGGTTTGTTAACTCAGACCTACGTTTGCGCAGCAGCACCGTCAAAAGGTTTGGCGGGTTTAATACAGCTACTTTTTGTGCGGAATCTCGCGTTAGCCCAACAGATGATGCACCATCAACAGCAGAAAATATTGATAGCCAAGCATTCGCTATTTCTGGATGGTAACTGGCGAGAGATATTTAATTATCGCTCAAGTTACGCAGTACTCTGTAATATTTTGTTACTCTTGTTTATTTGCAACCCCTGTCTAACGTATGATTGGGACTAAGATTTTTAATAAAATTCACTGTAGACGGAGGTTTCGACTTGTCTATCCCTTTATTAGGCTACAAGCCTAAATCCCAAAATACTCGTGTCGATGGATACGACGTTGGGACTGATGACCAACCCAGAATTTATTCGGCGGAGAACGCGTTTTCTTTGACTGAAATGAACGACCTGATCGATGCTGCTTATCGTCAAGTTTTTTTCTATGCTTTTAAAGCGGATCGTGAGATTTTTCTAGAATCTCAGCTACGTAACCGCCAAATTACCGTTCGCGACTTTATTCGCGGTTTGTTGTTATCAGAAACTTTTTACAATAGTTTTTATGCAAAGAACAGCAACTACCGTTTTGTGGAACACTGTATCCAGAAAGCGTTAGGACGCGAACCTTATAACGAGCGGGAAAAAATTGCCTGGTCGATTAAAATCGGCACTAAGGGTTTAGCCGGGTTTGTTGACGAACTGCTAGATTCTGAGGAGTACATGGATAACTTCGGTTATGACATCGTACCTTTTCAGCGTCGTCGTGTATTAGCTGGTCGCCAAACAGGAGAACTTCCATTTAACATCAAGTCTCCTCGTTATAACGAATACTACCGCGCTATTTTAGGCTTCCCTCAAATTATTTGGCAGAGCGAAGTTCGCAGCTACCGACCTCAAGAGGAAAAACCCAAAGCAGGAAGTCCAGCTTTGTATATGGATATGGCTCGTAGTCTACCTAGTAGAGCAAATGCACCTAGTTCTGCATCTGTATCGAACATTGACTACTTATCTAAAGTTCCTTATCGTCGCAGCACCGAGTCTTAAGCAGCAGCTCAGTAATTGAAATATAGCTTTCAATTTGTCAGACTCTAAGAGGGGTAATTATAAATTGGCTTCATAGTTGAATTGTAAAATTATGTTGTTAATTTGCAATTTCCCTCTTTTTAATTGCTGGCTCAGAAAAACAGTTACATCTTAGTTAGTGCGGTTACGCAATACCTGTAGTAGTTTTGTCAGTTCTGGTGGCAGAGGAGCGATCGCCGTAATTTGTTGTTCTGAAACAGGATGAAGTAAGGATAGCTGCCGAGCATGGAGCGCCTGTCCTGTTAGGTTAACTTTCAAAGAACGATTGGCGCCATAGGTGCTATCTCCCACAAAAGGATGACCATAATAAGCACAGTGGACTCTAATTTGATGAGTTCTGCCTGTCTGCAACAAAAACTGCATCAGACTATAGTTACCAATTCTTTCCAAGGTCTGCCAGTGAGTAACGGCTTCTCTACCCCCATGCTCAACGGTTGTCACCGCCATTTTTTTGCGATCGCGCCTATCTCTGCCGATTGGCAGATCGATTGAGCCTGATTCTTCCGCAAATGAACCGTAAATAATGCCCCAATATTCTCTACGAGCAGTCTTCGCCTTAATTTGCGCCTGTAAATGCTGATGGGCAAGGTCGCTTTTCGCCACTACAATTGCCCCTGTCGTATCCTTATCGAGACGGTGAACTATTCCTGGTCGTTCGACTCCACCGATTCCCGCAAGGCGATCGCAATGATGGAGTAAAGCATGAACCAGCGTTCCAGTATAGTGTCCAGGAGCAGGATGGACTACCATCCCCGCAGGCTTATTAACAATGATTAGATGTTCATCTTCAAACAGAATATCTAGAGGAATATTTTCAGGAGTCAGGTCTAGCTTTTGGGGTTCGGGAATAGTTACCTCTAGACAATCGCCATGGGCGACTTTTGCCTTTTTGCTGTTGCAGACGCGATCGTTAAGCTTGACATGACCATTTTCGATTAACTTTTGAATCCGAGAACGAGAAATGTCCGGTAACTGCTCTGCTAACCAGCGATCGAGGCGTTCGCTATCTGACTGTGCCTGGATAGTAATTGCTTGAATAATGATCCTAGTTACTTTTCTTGCTGTGACTTTTTATTCTACTGTCCTTTGTCCCTACACCGTTAGCAAAAATTTGCAGTAATTTACCTCGGCTTCTGCGTATAATTACTACTGCTAGGTGTGATTTTCTTGGCTGCGATCGGCATACCGGTAATAGATAATAAATAAAGACACCAACTAATAAATCACATGACTGGTATTACTCAATCTGCATATAGCGATCGTCAAATTGTGGCTTGGCTTCGGGGTCTATATACCGTAGCTTTAGCCGATGGGCATTACGATCCTGAAGAACAGGAGCTAATCGGTCAACTAACTCAGGATTTAGCCGATCTTGATTCGGTTCAGCGTTTGGATGAGATTACTCCCGCAGACTTAGCAGCCGAACTAGGAATAGAACCAGAAACAGCCGAGAACTTTTTACGTACTGCCCTACTCGTTGCCGTAGCTGATGGAGTTTACTCGGCGCCAGAATACGAGCTGCTACAGCAGTTCAGCGATGCTTTAAATATTAAAGTTGAGGCACTCAAATCTTTAGAAAACAGTCTTTACCGACCAGAAACAGCCGAGACAATAGAGCAAGATGTCTCTGGCTCTGCGTCACCACTAACGCCTCCCCAGTCAAAATCTAAAAAAGGCATAGATGTACTTCATCCTGTTAAAGACTGGCTTGAGGAAATGGATGTCAAAGATCCCAGGCTAGCAAAGTTTGTCTGTAAAGTAATTCCTCCGCAGTGTCCATTTGAGCGAGATATTAATCTATTTGGGCGCACTATTGCCCATATCCCACCTCTATGTAAGCTTAACCCCCTGTACGAACAGTTTACGATGTTGCGCTTTCGCTCTCTGTCATATTTAGCAGACGAGTGTGGTGAGGATGTGACTAAATACGTACAGTAATCATTCGCAATTCAATTATATATTAGAAACAATATCCCAATGCAGTTTATCGATTTAGCTGAAGTAGAAGTAGTAGCTGGCAAAGGTGGAGACGGCATGGTCGCTTTTCGCCGCGAAAAATACGTTCCTGCAGGGGGTCCTGCAGGAGGTAATGGAGGTTGGGGAGGTTCAGTAATTCTAGTTGCCTCAAATCGCCTTCAAACCCTACTGGATTTTCGCTATGCTCGCATCTTTAAAGCCGAAGACGGCAAAAAAGGTGGTCCCAACAACTGTACGGGAGCCAAAGGTAGCGATCGCCAGATTGAAGTTCCCTGTGGCACCCTGATTGTTGATGCCGATACAGGAGAATACATTGGCGACTTGACTGCTGACGGGGAAACTTTAACTGTGGCTGCGGGAGGTAAAGGTGGTTTAGGCAATAAGCATTTTTTGAGCAATCGTAATCGCGCCCCAGAACACGCGTTACCAGGTTTAGAAGGAGAAACCAGAAGGTTAAGACTAGAACTCAAGCTCATTGCCGAAGTAGGCATCATTGGCTTGCCCAACGCAGGCAAATCAACCCTAATCTCTTCTCTCTCCTCAGCAAAGCCAAAAGTGGCAGACTATCCTTTTACAACCCTAGTTCCTAATCTGGGAGTGGTACGTAAACCAACGGGAGACGGTACGGTATTTGCCGACATTCCTGGCTTAATTTCAGGTGCATCTGAAGGTATAGGCTTGGGTCATGACTTTCTCAGACATATTGAACGCACTCGCGTTTTGCTACATCTAATCGATGCTACGGCTGATAATCCTTTAGCTGACTATGAAACTATTCAACAGGAATTAGAAGCTTACGGAAACGGTTTACCCGATCGCCCGCAAATTGTTGCTTTTAATAAAATAGATGCGGTAGACGACGACATATTAGAGCTGCTTACTTCCGAATTACGGGAAATGACTTCTGTAGCAATCTTTCATGTCTCGGCGGTAACTCGCAGCAACTTAGATATTTTAGTGCAAAAAATTTGGCAAGTTTTAGATGCAGAAAAAGCTGCTACGGTAGTCTAACAACAGCCTCTAGAAATTTCCTTTGAGAAAGTTAGTTAGATTTTTGAGGAGAGAATTGTTGACTTTTGCCTTGCTTTTCTAAGCCAATCTACTGTTCCATAAGGGTACATGAAAAACTACAAGCTGAACTAGTAGCTACATTTTCATCCGCTCTAATTATCAGGACTTGTTCAAGTCTTGCCAGAGTTCGTCCCTAATAGCTCAACTGGAGTTAGATATTTGTGCCATGGGTAAAAAGTCAATCTTCTTGACTTACTGTCCAATTAAATTATTTAAAACAATTCTGATAATGAAAAAGTTTCTAGTGATCTTTTTGTAGTCATAATTAAACTGATTAAAAATTTATATAATAATTAGCTGACAAGCGCTATTGTTAACAAACGACCAGCAGTTATTTCTCTTTGCTAATGTAATGACTGCAACATCTTATTGATGATAGCGATAATAGTTAAAAGTATCAATAAGATTAATAATGCCGCTCTATTCAATCATTGTTAAAATGCGTTTGTGTAAACAGCACAGTTGCCTAAGCCTGTTTATCTACCGATAAAACAACTAATTAAAAATCTTCAATGGTTAAGATATATGCTTTTTTAGCGACTTGTTTTTTGCGCCAAAGACCAAAAAGTTATAAACATATTACCTAGGATCGTCAAATATCTGCATAATTCAACTTTGAGAAGTATTCTCAAAATACGTTGGGGCAAACGATAGATCGATTTTACCGTTAGGGAATTTAGTTTATTTTCATCTGGAGTTGCAATCATGAAATTATCTTCTTGGATAAACATCCTAGCGGGATGTGGTTTATTCAGCAGTATTATCTTTAGCCATAGTCAATCAGCTAATGGTCAAGGACGATTTTTTTGTGACGAGCAACAAATCTCAACGACAGTTACTACCGAAAGGGGAGCGGTTCCCTTGATTCAGTGGACAAATAACTCTTTTCCTCCTCCTTATAGTCCGACAGAACGCTGCCGAATTGTTTCTGATCGATTTCAAACATTTGATCACAACGGAACTCTGAAATACATTAAGCCAGACCAAATAAATAATTTACCCGTACTTTGCGTTGCGGCTTACAAAGGAGGCTCTTGTTTACCCAATGGACTGTTAGTTACCTTTGCCCCAGGAACAGACGCAAACCAAGCTTTGTTGCGATTGCTAGACCGCCGCGTCTGGGCTGCTAAAGGAGCAGTAAATTTTTGCAATGGTTGTGACGATAACAGAATTGTATCGGAGGTTAACGGCGAAACCTTTGTCGACCTTGAAAGTTTTCTAGAATGGGGTGATAACCCTTAATTCTCAGCTATTTTGCCAGCAATAAATTTATTTTTCAGCCATTATTTCAATTAATTAATGAACTTTTTAACGCGACTCCTGATCGCTTTTTTTACTACGACAATTACTATTTATTCTCCACAAACTGCGATCGCCAAAGATATTAAAGAAATTGCCGATCTAGCCAGAAAAATTACGGTAAAGGTGTCTCAAAGTAGAGGATGATGATTCTATAAAAGCCGTAACGATGAGTCTTAATGGCGCGATCGCCGTTAGTGGCGGAAAAGACAAAGATATCAAAGTGTGGAATATGTATAACAACGCTTTGGAAAGAACTCTCAAGGGACACAAAAAAGTTATCAATACAGTGGCGATTAGCCCCAACAATTTAACTTTACTTAGCGGTAGCGACGATAAGACAATTAAAGTTTGGAATTGGCAAACTTGGGAATTGAAAAGGACTCTCGAAGGTCATAAAAAAGCAGTTAAGGCGATCGCCTGGAGCCAGAATAGTAATATCGCGGTTAGCGGTAGTGATGACAAAACTGTCAGAATTTGGGATATATCAACAGGAAAATTAGAAAGAACCTTTGACGGACATGATGGTGGTGTTAGTACGGTGGCAATTAGCAATGATGGTAATACTGTTGTCAGTGGCAGTCGGGATAAGACGATTAAAGTCTGGAATTGGCGTACCTGGGAATTAAAGAAGACTCTAGAAGGACACAAAAAATTAGTAACTAGTGTGGCGCTTACTCCCAATGCCAAAACAATCGTCAGTGCTAGTGATGATGACACAATAAAAATTTGGGATTTATCGGCAGGAACTCTCAAACGGACTCTTTTTGGACATCGTAATAATATTAATACTATTGCTATTAGTGGCGATAGTCGCACTCTTGTAAGCGGTAGTGACGATCTGACAATTAAAGTCTGGGATTTATCTACGGGAAGTTTGAAATACTCTCTTGAGGGTCATTCTGATTCAATTAACAGCGTTTCAGTCAGTTATGACGGCAGAACTATTGTTAGCGGTGGTGAAGACGAAACGGTCAAGATGTGGCGATTGAAATAATTTAAGGATTTAAAAACTGAGATATGAAAAAAGCGCTATCTGATAATAGATAACGCTGACAAAATAGACGATTAGAATCGATTCCCAAGTATTACTTGCGACTTGAGATTACGGGTGCAGGAGTTGAACTTGTCGAACCAGTGCTAACAGAGCTAGAACGTCTTCTGCGTCTGGCTGTTCTAGTTTTCGCTGGCTGTTTTTCAGGGATTTGCATCATAAAGACAACCAAAGGACGGCTTTTTAGTTCCCGCTTAAGTAGACGTTGTAGACTACCTTCAATTTCTAAACGAACAGTAGTCCAGTCCACTTCAGTTTCGCCATTTTTAGTTTCGCTGAAGTCACTCCAGCGATCGCTTAGTAATCTTTCAACATTGCGATTGACAAGCTGCTGTAGTAATGACTGCTCGACAGAAGTTACCACGCCTCGCAAGTGCAGTGCGGGGGGTGCAACTAATTTACCCGACCAGTCGATTGCTGCTGCAACGGTGATTACCCCATCTTCAGCAAGCTGCTGTCTTTCTTTCATGACGTTATCTTGCACAATACCCGCGCGATCGACCAGTTCGATTCCAGAGGGTACAGTACCGTTAAAGCCAATACTGTCTTGGGTCAATTCGATGATATTGCCGTTTTTAATGATGACAATATTTTCTTTAGGAACGCCCATTGCCTGAGCCATCCCCGAGTGTTCCATCAGCATACGGTGTTCGCCGTGAACAGGAATAAAGAATTTTGGTCTAGTCAAACCCAACATTAATTTATGATCTTCTCGCGATCCGTGACCCGAGACGTGAATGCCTTCTTTTTTGCCATAAACAACTTTTGCACCCTGCATCATGAGGCGATCGATGGTGTTAACTACGCCAATCGTGTTGCCTGGGATTGGGTTGGCTGAGAAAACGATTGTATCTCCTTCTCTGACTCTAATTTGACGGTGTTCGCCTTTTGAGATGCGGGTCATAGCAGCTAATTCTTCACCCTGAGAGCCAGTACAAAGAATTAGAACTTTTTCGTCGGGAAGACGGTTTACCGATCGCAGGGGTTCAAAAATATCATCGCGACACTGCATATATCCCAGCTTACGGGCATGAGAAATTACGTTTAGCATTGAGCGTCCAACAACGGCTACTTTGCGACCATGTTTTTTAGCTAGATCGAGAATCATGTTGACTCGATGAACAGAGGAGGAGAAGGTAGTCACCATAATCCGTCCGTCTGCATTGCCAAAGATGCGATCAAGGTTGGGATAGACAGAGCGTTCGGAAGGAGTGTGTCCTGGCAATTCTGCATTAGTCGAGTCACTTAGCAGGCAAAGTACGCCTTTAGCTCCATGCTCGGCTAGTTTTTGGAGATCGAAGTGTTCACCATCAACAGGAGTAAAATCAACTTTGAAATCTCCTGAATGGACTATGGTGCCAATGGGAGTGTGAATCGCAACGGTAAAACTATCAGCAATGGAGTGGGTGTTGCGGATATATTCGGCTTTGAAATGCTTACCAATTTGGACAATATCCCTAGGCAGAACGCTTTTTAAGGTAGTGCGATCGCTAACTCCTGCTTCTTCAAGTTTGTCGCTCAATAGCGACATTGCTAGTCGAGGACCGTAAATTACGGGAATATCAAACTGTTTGAGGTGATAGGCAATCCCGCCAATATGGTCTTCATGACCATGAGTCACAATCATGCCTTTAATGCGATGAGAGTTTTCTCGGAGGTAGGTCATATCGGGCAAGACGATATTGATCCCGTGCATCTGGTCAGAGGGGAAGCCTAATCCTGCATCCAGAAGAATTATTTCGTCTTCGTATTCAAATACGCAGGTATTCTTACCTATCTCATGTAGTCCGCCTAGAGGAATAATCTTAACGCAGGGCTTTTTGCCTTTCTTTACTACTTTGCTCATATGGTTAATTTGTTGGTATTTGGTTATTTCGTGTCTTTTTATTTACTCAATAAAATCTGTTAATTTTGCTCAGAATTATCGTTGAAGAGTGTTTTCTAAGTAAGAATAGGAATGTCGAGGCAGTTTGCTGCCTGCCATTGCTGATGCTGGCTAGATTACCCACGCTGGGCTTTATCGATAATGACAAGTTTTAGTCTTTAAGGGTAACAACTCGCTATTTGTTGAAGAATTCAAATTATAGCCCCTAACCATTGGAGATAATTAATCTTGTCACTGCTCGCTCAAAGTTAATTTTGCAACTATAAGAAAAAATCTCGCTACTAGACCAAGCTTAACTCTTGTAAAACTATATTTAACTTTTCTAATAGATCTAATTGTAGCTCACATAACGGTGTTCGCAACTTTCCGACCTGCCATCCCTGCAACTTTAAGGCTGTTTTAACAGGAATCGGATTAGTTGTCATAAATAGTGCCTGAAATAGAGGAAATAGCTGTAGCTGGATTTTAAGAGCTTCATCATTATTGCCCACTAAAAAAGCAGCAATCATCGACTGCATCTCCTTGCCGACGAGATGAGACGCAACGCTCACTACCCCAGAGCTACCCACAGTTAACATCGGTAGAGTAAGAGCATCTTCCCCAGAATAAATGGCAAAATTGTCGGGAGTTAAACATCTAATCTTACACGCCTGCTCTAAGTCTCCGCTAGCCTCTTTAATAGCAACTATATTCTCAATCTGCGCTAGGTTGGCTACGGTTTCTGGAGCAAGATTGCAGCTTGTTCTGCCAGGCACGTTGTAGAGCATCATTGGCAGTTCAGGACAGCCTTCGGCGATCGCTCGAAAATGATTATATAACCCTGCTTGGGGAGGTTTATTATAATAGGGCACTACCTGCAAAGAACCGTCAAGGTTGAGCTTTGCAGCCTTTTGCGTCGCGACAATCGCCTCGGAAGTGGAGTTGGAGCCAGTCCCCGCCAGAATTTTGGCGCGGTTGCCCACGGCTTGCTTAATTGCTTTAAACAGTTCGTACTCTTCTGACCAGCTAAGAGTAGGAGATTCTCCCGTCGTACCACATACTGCTAAGGCATCACTGCCATTCTCTACGAGGTGTACCGCCAGCTTTTCAGCAACCTCATAATTAACGCTACCATCCTCGGCAAAGGGGGTCACCATTGCCGTTACTACTCTACCAAACGGTTCTTCACGCATCTATTTGACTCATCATGGTGTTCAATCTCGATTTTTTTAAGCGTTAACCGCCGAACCAGTCGCGGTTAACAGGTTCTTTGACAATAAAAGTTCGGCAATTTGAATTGCGTTCAGGGCTGCACCTTTGCGTATCTGGTCGCCACAGAGCCATAATTCTAAACCGCGATCGCAAGACAGATCTTGACGGATACGACCAACTAAAACGGGATCTTTGTCTGTAGCATCGATCGGCATCGGAAAATAGTTGCTTTGCCAGTCTTCAACCAGCTTAACTCCTGGCGCTGCCGCAATCAGTTCTCTCGCCTGCTTTACCTCAAAGGGCTGTTCAAACTCCAGGTTAATTGCTTCTGAGTGGGCTCTGAGTACGGGCACTCTAACGCAGGTAGCGGTAACGGCAATTTGCTGATCGCCAAAAATTTTGCGAGTCTCGTTAACCATTTTCATTTCCTCTTCACAGTATCCCTGTTCGTTGAGGGGAGAGTTGTGGGGAAACAAATTAAAGGCGATCGGATAAG
>JBCBEA010000048.1:0-13053 GCA_038529195.1 Cyanobacteria bacterium J06600_6 | reverse complement strand
TTTCAATGCAAATATTTACGAGGGATCCTTTCTTACAGCAATGACCTAATATGAAATACTTAATTACTTGCTACAGATAAGTAAAGACATAAAGACGATTAATTTTTTCTGCCCTCTGCCCTGACGCGGAGCGAAGCGGAGCTAATCCTTTAGGGCTGCCCTCTGCCTTCTGCCTCACCAAACCTATATGTAGCATTCTTTTTTAGATTTCATATAATTAGAAAATTAAAGAATCGTATTTAACGTATGTCGTCTTGATTTTAATCCAACAATTCAATACATGAGACTAAAGATTGCTATTTCCTTCTATCTTTAAAAGATTTGCTGCCAAAGATTTACAGCCAATATTAATGCTTTTTATATAGCTTTACCTCATATCCAGCTAGATAAAATTTGAGCAAACTACTCAACCATAAAATACGATAGCTTTTGCTATTGAATCAGTCATGCAAGTAAATATCTAAACATATGCGAGAGAAAAAAACGCATTTATGTAATATGGCATAGTTCTTAAAACAAAAAAATTAATGGCTTTAAGTTTAAAAATATGTCAGACTATCTTCACATTTATAAATTTCTTTTATCTTATTGCGAGTAAAGTTATCTTCCTGGCTTCAGCTAAGAATTTTTTGTATAGCCATAATAATACTTTTATTAGGATGTAAGAATTTTTTGTATGACCATAATAATACTTTTATTAGGATGATTGATTTGGTAGTCGATAGAGTTTATTATTTCTGTCATACCTTTATGTCCCTAATCCTTTTTCACAAATTTTACTCATGATTGATACTCTACAAGAAAACCTCTGGGATTATATTGAGTATCAAACTTTCCAGCCGAATGAGTTGATTAGTTTAGAAGCTAATTTCTACTGGCTTTTACAGCAGGGAAAGGTAAAGTGCAGTACCTGGACGCAAGAAGGTAATCCTGTCACTTTGGGTTACTGGGGATTTAATGATTTGATTGGCATGTCTTTGCCATTAGTGCATCCATATCATGTCAAATGTCTGACGGAGGTAAAAGCAGGGCGCATCCCTCTAGAAGAGACAGGGAAAATTACTCGCCTAATTCAACGTCAAGTTCAACAAACAGAAGAAATTCTCTACATTCTTCGCTCAGAAAATACCTATAATCGCCTGCGTCAAATTTTAATTTGGCTGGCTCAAAAGTTTGGTCGAGAAGTGGCTTTGGGCAAATCGATAGATTTACGACTTACTCATCAAGACCTGGCGGATTTGGTCGGATCGACCAGGGTAACAGTGACTAAATTTATCAATCAGCTAGAGCAAGAGAATTTTTTGACTCGTCCACGTCGAAATACTTTTGTGCTCCTGAATACGGGAAATCCATATTCTGATAAGATTGGCTAGTCAAGCGATTCTTCTTTTACTTAATGACTTCTCCTATTATCAATGTTCGGGACGGGGGAGAAAATTCCCAGCAGCTAAAGATATCTCTGCAATCGCCAGTTACTCTCTCTGGCAAGCTGACTATTCCTGGAGATAAGTCTATTTCTCACCGCGCTTTGATGTTAGGAGCGATCGCCCAAGGAGAAACAGTTATTGAAGGTTTACTATTAGGAGAAGATCCTCGCAGTACTGCTGCCTGTTTTCGGGCAATGGGGGCAAACATTTCTGAATTGAATTCCCAACAGGTGATAGTTAGGGGAGTTGGCTTAGGTAATTTACAAGAGCCTATCAATGTTCTCGATGCGGGGAATTCTGGAACTACAATGCGTTTGATGTTGGGTTTATTGGCTTCTCATCCCGATCGCCTGTTTACCGTTACGGGGGATAATTCTCTGCGGTCGCGTCCGATGTCTAGAGTTGTCAAACCCTTAATTCAAATGGGTGCGAGCATTTGGGGGCGTAAAGGGAATACTCTTGCTCCTCTTGCCGTTAGAGGACAGCAGCTTCAACCCTTTCATTATTATTCGCCAATTGCTTCTGCTCAGGTTAAGTCCTGTGTGTTGCTGGCAGGACTGATGGTCGATGGTCAAACTACCGTTACTGAGCCTGCTCTGTCTCGCGATCACAGTGAAAGGATGCTTCAGGCTTTTGGTGCTAATTTAGAAATCGACAGCGATACAAATAGCGTCACTCTTAAAGGTCAACCTACTTTACAGGGACAAAAAGTAATTGTACCTGGGGATATTAGTTCTGCTGCCTTTTGGTTAGTAGCGGGCGCAATTGTTCCTGACTCGGATTTGCTGATCGAGAATGTCGGAGTCAATCCAACTCGGACAGGAATTTTAGAAGCCCTAGAAATGATGGAGGCAGATATTACTCTCCTTAACGAGCGCACCGTAGCGGGAGAACCAGTAGCCGACCTGAGAGTTAAACACAGTCAGCTTAAAGCCTGTGAGATTGCAGGAGATTTAATCCCCCGTTTAATTGATGAAGTCCCGATTTTGGCAGTTGCTGCTGCTCATGCAGAGGGGACTACTGTAATTAGAGATGCAGCCGAGCTAAGGGTCAAAGAAAGCGATCGCCTCAAGGTGATGGCGACAGAGTTAAGTAAAATGGGCGGAAAAATTACGGAGCTAGAATCGGGGCTAGAAATTACAGGGGGTTATGAACTTAGCGGTGCAAATGTGGATAGCTTTACAGACCATCGTATTGCTATGAGTTTAGCGATCGCCGCTTTAACGGCTAAAGGTACAACTACGATTCATCGTGCGGAGGCTGCTTCAATCTCCTACCCTGATTTCGTGAAGACTCTCCAAGCTGTTGTCTCACCAAAATAGCAACCTGCAAAAACCAAAAAACTAAAAAAAATCGGCATGCTTAACCAACAATAAACGCTCTAGATGTTACAAATCTTTGCGTATCTCTTCACACACAGGTTGACTAAGCACTGTAGTTGTCAAACGGAAGTAAACGATTTAAAACAAATTGTAACCAAAGTTAAATAGCTGCTACTTGCGGTGAAGACTGCAAAGGAGCAATCACTTTTTTCAAGCCTGAAGAATTAAATTTGATTGTAGTTGTGTTGTTAACACCACTCAGGGAATAGCTATTCGGAACCTCTAGACGACAGTGGCTACAGAACCAGAAACTACGACGGCTGCTAAGATGTAGCAGCATTGAGCGGGAACAGCAGGGACAAGAGCTATTGACATTCATGATTTTTTACCTTAATTTATCTAAACAAATCGGTTTTAAAACTTAATCTGGTCTTATATATCCAATATAAGTAAGATTTTTGAGAAGTGAGATAATTGTCAAAGTACGCAACATTTTTATCAAGAAACCTTAAAGGTTGAGGCGGAGTAGTACCACTTTCTCGAAAAAAGTGTTAAGCAAATTAAGATAAGCAAATACTTTTATTTGACTTGTTACTATGTTCGCGCAAGTAAAAAGAACGATCTGTATTCGGGATAACCTTCTGCAATTTATTTGGCAGATTGACGAAAAATAATTATTGTGCTGTTGCTGAAGCGAGCGATCGCTTCCGGGATATTACCCTTGACAACTTTCTGTAATAGTCCTTCGTTACTAGCACCTAGAATTACCAGTCCATATTTGTGATTTTGAGTCAGTTCAATAACTGCTTGGGAAACTGAATTATGCGAAATAATCAAGGGCAACACGGGACAGTTCATTGCCTCATTAACTAGTTCAGCTGCCTGCTTAAAATCCGAGCTAGGCTTTAGTTCTTGTTCGGGAGCAGATATTTGGCACAGCTGTATTTTAGGCGGAATTTGACTCAGGCTGGCTAAAGCAGGCAAAATCCATAAGAGTTTATTAATGCGATCGCCCCCTGTCGTGGGAATAAGCCATTTATGTCGTAAACGTAGCTGCTGAGGAAAGGCATGAGCCGCAGAACCCAGCTTGATCAACATCAAATCACAGGGAGCTTGTTTAATGAGAGAGTCCACCACGTTACTAAAAATCGTTTCTATTCCCGAATTTTTTCCTTTCCAGCCCATCAGCAGCAGATCGATGTGTTCTCTGGCGATCGTTTCGAGGATCGCTTCGCTAACGTCTGTCGCCACACGAATTTGCGTGTGCAGAGGAATTCCTGTCGCCTTGCCCCAGCCCTCTAATTTTTGCATTACCTGTCTTTCGGCACTGCTAGTTACCTGAGCCTGTGCGGGGTGTATATGTTGAGGTACGCTAATAACCTGCAAACATTCAAGTTCATACTGATGGTGTTTGGCGATCGCCCCCGCAATTGTCAGCAGAGATTCAATGTGTTCGGGATTAGCTATGGGTAAAAGAATCCGACCTTTTCCTGTGGCAGGGGAACGACTTTGATAGACGACATAAGAAGGTTCGAGACGAGCTTTTGGCTGGCAATCATAGTTGAGCTGTTTAGCTTCCGCTTTAATAATGTCGCTTCGGGTAATAATTCCCAGTAATTTATAGCCTTCGGTAACGGGTAGGCGAGATAGCTGATAGCGATTGAGCAAATATAAAACATCAGCCAGGGAAGTTTCAGGACAGACGGAAATGGGTTGAGTCGTCATAATGTCCTTAAGCAGCATTGGGAAGGTTTGCTTGCTGTCTTGAGGTACGTCTGACTGAGTAATAATGCCGACTAGCTTGCCATCTTCGACGACGGGAAAACCTCGGTGGTGCGACCTCGACATCGCTTTGACTAGCTCTGGCAACGGCAGGTTGCTGGGTAAAGTTTCTACCTTAGGCTGCATAACATCGTCAGCAGTTAAGTCCGTCATGAAATCATGCTGGGGATTTTCATCGGTCAGTTCAATTCCGCTTACCTCAAGCAAATGTTCGTATAGCGAACCCGCAGAAACACTTTCTGCCACAATATAGGCGACGGCGCAGGTAATCATTAAAGGTAGGACGAGATTGAAGTCTGCCGTCATTTCAAAGACAATAATAATTGCCGTAACGGGAACTCGAACCACAGAGGTAAAAAAAGCACCCATACCTGCTAGAGCAAACGTGTAGGGTGATTCAGAGCTAATTAAAGCCACCTCCATTAAACCGACCAGATATCCTAAAGCCGAGCCTAAAACCAGGGCAGGAGCAAATAATCCTCCTGGTGCACCGGCGCCATAGGCTAGGATAGTCAGGCAAAACTGTGCCACGAACACTAGTGCCGTTGTTTGCCAATTAAACTGTCCTGCAATCAATAGCTCTCGCAACCCAGCGTTATCTTGGAAAAAAGGCGGTAGCCAGGCTACTATAGTGCCTGAAATCAAGCCAGCCAGGCCAATCCGAATGGGCATTGCCAGAGGCAAACTGCGACTAAACTTCATCCCGCGAATAATTGCTTGATTGAAGATCCCCCCTAGTACTCCTGCCAAAATTCCCAAGCAGACATAAAAGGGAATTTCCGCAACGGCAAAGCTTCCTTTTCGCGCCGAGTCAATTACCGCAAGGGGCACATTTAAATCCGTTGAGCCAAAAATACGAGAGACAACCGCTCCCGTAAAAGATGCGGCGATCGCTGTTTCGAGAGTTAAGCCAGAAATATCTCGCATCAACTCTTCGACCACAAAGAGTACTCCGGCAATGGGAGTATTAAAACCTGCTGCCAAGCCTGCTGCTGCCCCGGCTGCAATCATCTGACGGCGATTGGTAGGCGAATTAGGAATCCAACGACTAACCTGCGCTCCTAATGCTGCACCAATATGTACCGTTGGACCTCGACGACCAACGGTAAAACCTGCTCCGACGACAAAAATGGTTACTAAGGTTTTGACGAGAGCAGTACGAAGATTTAGAACTACGGGGTATTTAGCCAAAGCAGCCTTGACCTGAGGAATTCCACCACCCGCAGCGGAAGGAGACAAAACTTGAATCACGACTCCAGCAATGGTGCCAAAAGTTAAACCCATTAAGGGTAAAACTATCTTTGCCCCAACTAAATTAGCGGTCTGGACTCGCCAACCTCCTAACAAACCAATACCCTGCTTGAGCATGACGGCAGCACCTGCCGAAAATAAGCCGATCAGACATGCTTCTACCAGTGCATAGCGAGTGTCGAGAGAGCTATTTGCCAACCACGAAGATTTTTGTATCTTAGCCAATAGCTTTTTCATGCTGCTTGAAAAGACCTTTAAAATTAAGAAACGAATTAACTACTATTAACTACATACATCCTAAACTGCCCAATTTCTTGGAGATAGTCATCTCAATATTTAAATATTAATCTTAGAAGCAAATGTTTCAGAATCAGGCGATCGCCAAAATAAGGATTTGAGTTACGCACAATTTTAATTTGTGCTACAAAAACTATAGAAATTCTTATGATTTATTGCTGCCACAATCTCAATTGGCACACTAACGTTAACAAGGACAGTTAGGATTAGGAATTTCAGACATGGGAACTATCATTAGCACCGTCAACATGAAAGGAGGAGTAGGGAAAACGACTTTGACCGTCAACTTGGCTACCTGTTTGGCAAAAAAACATAACAAGCGAGTCTTGGTTTTGGATTTAGATTCACAAATCAGCGCAACCTTGAGTTTGGTTTCACCCCATGACTTTGCTAAGTTACGTAAGAAAAAACATACTCTTAGCTATTTGCTCGATAACGTAATTAATCCTAATCCCTGGAGTAAGCTCAATATTGATGACATTATTGTCCCAAATATCTGTGGTATTCACGGTTTAGAATTACTCCCAGGAGACATTGAGCTTTATGACGAGTATCAGGTCTCAGAAATGCTCCACCAGCAGGCAATTGCGAAAGACGAACAGGAGTTTCAAAAAGTCTGGGATAATTTTGAGCGAGCTTTAATTCGTGAGATTCTGGCGCCAGTAATCGACTACTATGATTTTATTATTTTAGACTGCGCTCCAGGCTATAATCTTTTAACCCGTAGTGGGATTGCAGCCAGCGATTTTTACCTTTTACCCGCTCGACCCGAACCACTATCTCTAGTTGGAATTCAGCTTTTGGAAAGAAGAATTGCCAAGCTGCGGGAAAGCCATAAGGATACTCAGCCTGTTAACGTTCAGCTTTTAGGCATTGTCTTTATTCTCTCTGCTGGGGGACTAATGGGCAGATACTATAAGCAGGTAATGAAGAGAGTCCAAGATGATTTTATTCCCGAACAGCTATTTAATCAGTCAATTCCGATGGATGTCAACGTGGCAAAAGCTGTAGATCTATTTACGCCCGTATCTTTAGCTATGCCTAACTCTGGAGGTTCTAAAGCATTTATGAAACTGAGTGATGAGCTGTTAGTCAAAACTAGCGTCAAACAAGAATTAGCTGCCGTCAATTAACGCAGTGCAGGATATTTACTGGCTGTCGCAAATCAAGCGAGTCGAAAAAAATTTGGTTGGGGAACAGCTTTTTGTCCTCAGCCAATTACTTCAGCATGAATGTCCAGTTTTGCCTGGGTTCATTTTAAGCAATCGTCTCTGCCAAGAGTTTTTGCTATCTGTTAGTGATGAGCTATTAATCGAGCACGATGGTAACCAAAAGCTATCTCCACAGGAATTTGATCGTCATCATCGTCGTTTAATTGAGCAGATACAAATTCCCACTAAACGACAGGGTGAAATTTTACGGGCAGCCCAGCAGTTCAATACTCCTGGCTTAATTTTGCAGCCTTTTATCACCGATGCTGCTGGTAAATCCCTAGAGATTACCAGTCTATGGCGATCGCCCAGCTGTAGCTGCACTTTACAAGCTCTAACAACGGCAATTAAATCGATTTGGGCGGATTTTTTTGCGGTAAGCAGTCTCATCTTTTGGCAAAAAATGGGATTGACCAGAGAACAGCTAAATCTATCTATTCTGGTCAGACCACTAAAAAGCTTCGATGCTTCTGGAACTGTAGCGATAGAAGCCGACTCAATTCAAATCAAAGCTACCTGGGGCTTAGAATCTAGTATCCTCCAGGGAGATGTGGAAGCGGATGAATATTATCTCGAGCGAGATTTTGGTCAGATTGTCGATCGCCGTTTGGGTCACAAAAATTATGGCTATCGTTGTCAGCCAATCCAACAGGGAACAGTAATCAATGATTGTCTAGAAGCCTATCTGCCCAGCGCAGATCTAGCAGCAGCTTATGTCTTAGATACAGCAGCGATAGCCCAACTAGAGCAGCTTGTTCAAGACATTCTCAGGTATCAGCCTCAAACAAAATATTTAGTCTGGTCGGCATTTAAAACCGCTTCTGACCCGATACCTCAATTTTATTGGACTCAGGTCAGCGATCGCCTCAAGATTAATCCCCCCTCTGCCAAGCAAATATACCTCGAACTTTCAACACTAGATACACCTCTGCTATCGGGGATTGCCATGTCGCCAGGCGCAGTTGAGGCGAAAGTCACGGTAATCCCCAATTTAGATACTCAGACTCAGGCAATTGCTCCAGGAACAGTTTTAGTCACGAGGACAATCGACCCCCAACATCTCGTTTTAATTAAACAGGTTAAGGGCATCATCACAGAAGTCGGTGGTAAAAATAGCCATGCAGGCATAGTTGCCCGCGAGTTAAATGTACCTGGCGTTGCCAATGTACCTAAGGCAACGGAAACTTTGATGAATGGCGATCGCATTATACTCGATGGCGATCAAGGATCTATCTATCGGGCAACCAACACAGAACAGACAAATTTACCTGTTGCGAAAAACATCAGCAAAAATATTCTGGCTCCTACCTATCCGATTGCCACAAAATTAATGGTCAATCTTTCTCAACCAGAAAGTATTATCAAAGTTGCAAATTTGCCAATCGATGGAGTTGGACTATTACGCTCAGAGTTAATGCTGGCAGAGCTTTTATCTTCTCAAACTTTAGCTCAATGGCAAGAATCTTTTCAAAGGCAGTTTGTTGCCACTCTCGCCGACTGTTTACGACAGTTTACTAAAGCATTTGCGAACCGCCCCGTATTTTATCGCTCTCTAGATCTATATGCCCAATCGGATAACTCAGTTTTAGGCGATCGGGGCACCTATAGCTATATTAACAATCCGACTTTGTTTGACCTAGAGCTAGAAGCGATACAGACAGTCCTGCACGAAGGCAATTGTAACCTGAAGCTATTGCTGCCTTTTGTTCGCAGTTTGGAAGAATTTCAGTTCTGCTATGGTCGCCTCCAACAAATAGGGTTGACTTTCCAAGATTCATTTCAAGTCTGGATGATGATAGAAGTTCCATCTGCCGTGGTCCTGCTCCCCGAATATATTCGTGCTGGGGTTCAGGGTATAGCGATTGGCAGTAATGATTTAACTCAACTGCTGTTGGGGGTAGATCGAGAACAAATTCAGTTTAGCGATCGCGGTTTAAATGCCAATCACCCAGCAATGCAGAAAGCGTTTGCCAATCTGATCCAAACCGCTCACGAATACCAGATTGAATGCTGTATTTGTGGTCAAGCGCCCGTAGAACATCCAGACTTAATTGATCGCCTAATTGAATGGGGTATCGATACTATTTCCGTAGAACCCAATGCCCTAGCTCAAACCTATAGAGCGATCGCCAGGGCGGAGAAACGCCTATTGCTAAAAGCGATGAAAAACAATTAACTGTTGCAGACTTGAATTTCTAGTCGCTCTTGCTAGAATGTTGCTTGATTAAGCTCCAGGTATTGAACAGTTAATCACTGACAGTAGAAGGTAAAAATTAGGATGCAGCAAATTATTGAACGTTTTTTATTAGCCAAAAAGCCCCATCAAATGTCTGATAAAAAATTAGTTCAGCTGCCAGGGACAGTCAATATTTCTAACTGCCAACAACAAGTTTCAATAGCTACAGTCAAAATTTTGAAGTTAATCAGTATTGCTTTGATCGGCTGTGGAAGCCAGGCGATCGCAATTCCCCAAGTAAAAGCAGCATCCGGACCCTATTGTCAGTTTGATTCTGCTGAAGTCGAAGCAAAAACTCAGCTATTAAAAGCTTCTTTAAATAACGAGCAGATAACTCCCGAATATACCGCTACAGTTCAAAGACATCGTCAAATGCTAGAACTTTGTCGTAGCCAAACCTGGCCAGAGGAACAGGCAATTTGGTTGCGCCTCTATCCCTGCGATATCACCCCTGGAGCGCTAGACCATGTGTTAGATCGGATTGTCAATTTGGGCTATAGCAAAATTCATCTAGAAGTCTTCTACGACAGCCAAGTCTTATTACCATCGGCAGATAATCCTACTCCCTGGACTCCTGTCGTCAATTCACCTGAAGCTACCGAGGTGGATTTATTACAGCAAACAATTGAGAAGGCACACCAGCGGGGTTTAAAGGTCTACGCCTGGCTATTTACCATGAATTTTGGCTACACCTATGCCCAGCGCCCAGACCGTCAGCCAGCACTAGCTCGTAACGGTACAGGGCAGGATAGTCTAACTTTTGTACACGATCGCTCTCAGGCTTTTGTCGATCCTTATTCTCCCCAGGCAAAAACTGACTACCATAATTTAGTTCAGGCAGTACTAAAGCGTCAGCCGGACGGGATTTTATTTGACTATATTCGCTATCCTCGCGGAGAGGGAGGACAATCCTATGTTAATAGTATTAAGGATCTGTGGATTTATGGTAAATCTTCTTTGAATGCTCTTTATAATCGAGCTGGCAATCAGAAAGGCTTGGCTTTCATTAAAAGATTCATCGATGCGGGTAATTTATCCGCCAAAGATATAGAAACAGTTGATCGACAATATCCCGAAGAAGATCAGGCAAAATGGCAGGGTCGCCTAACTTCTGGGTCAAAAGAGACAATTACGGATCGCCAGAGGCAGCTCAATCAGGATTTATGGCTGTTCTCCGTCGCCCATGCTGCTCAAGGTGTAATTGATTTTCTCTCTTTTGCAGCCCAACCTGCTCAAGACCTGGGATTACCCACAGGAGCAGTGTTTTTTCCTGATGCCAATCGTTTGGTGGGGACAACCGCATTTGATTCTCGCCTCCAGGCTTGGAACGAATTTCCGCAAGATCTAGAATGGCATCCAATGGCTTATGCCGTTTGTGAAGATCGAACCGACTGTATCACCGAGCCAATTTCCGAAGTGTTGCAGACTGCTCCCAACACTACAGTAATTCCTGCCCTCGCAGGAGCATGGGGTAAAGTTTATCGTGGTCATCTACCCCTAGAAACTCAAATCGAATCTTTGCGTAAAGCTACTCCTGAAGTGAATTCCATCAGCCATTTTAGCTATGCTTGGCAAGAGCCAGACCTCGATCGCCAAAGAAAATCCTGCAATTTCCTCTAAAATCTTGGTTTTCTACAAAACATCTGCTATCATTAGAGACATTGCAAACTTGCGGATGTGGCGGAATTGGTAGACGCACTAGATTTAGGTTCTAGCGTTTTCGGACGTGAAGGTTCAAGTCCTTTCATCCGCACTAGCAAAAGCGGTTGTCTTAACGGGCGATCGCTTTTTTATTGGATTAAATCAACTACAATCCTGGTTTAAGTCCAGCCAGAATGTAAATAAAAATTACAGTCTTGTTGGTTATGCATAAAAAACTCTTCAGAGTCGCAAGTAAATGATGAACCCATCTAGTTTTCCTCTAGGTATGGTTCAAGTGATCGATAAGTAGCAATAGGATATAAGATTCGCTTCTGAATATAGGGTTTGATCGCTTTGTCAAACAGAAGAGTATTAGTTTTATCGCTTTGCTACTTATCTTTTTTTTATCAATGACCACCAAAAAATTGGGAAATAGAGTTTTTGATCAGCCAACCCTATTTCACCAAGTTCCGGCATTTTATTTTAAAGACAACTTCTAAGCAGCTTTTAAACCATTGTGTCTCAATAAGGCTTCTGTTTGTGGTTGTCTGCCTCGGAATGATTCAAATACTTCCATTGGATGTAAACTACCGCCCATAGAAAGTACCGTATCTTTAAAGCGTTTACCCACAGATTTAATCGCTGCTTCGTCTTCTAGACCAGCTTCTTCAAAAGCAGCAAAGGCATCGGCGCTTAACACTTCTGCCCACTTGTAGCTATAGTATCCTGCTGCATATCCGCCTGCAAAAATGTGCCCAAAAGCGCAGAGGAAATTATCTTCAGGGATCGGCTGCAAAACGCTGGTAGTTTTCGCCAAGCGATCGCGCACGTCATTGGGAGTTTCTTCTCCCCCTGGCTGATAATTAGAGTGGAGTTCCATGTCTAGCATGCCAAAGTGAAGTTGGCGCAGCATGCCCATCCCGCTCATATAGTTTTTCGCAGCTACGAGCTTTTGATAGTACTCTTCAGGCAGAGTTTCACCAGTTTGATAATGTTTTGCCATGCCAAACAGAGTTGGGCGATCGTAACACCAGTTTTCCATGAACTGACTGGGTAATTCTACCGCATCCCATTCGACGTTGTTGATCCCTGCTGCACCTGGATAGTCGATGGTTGTAAGCATGTGCTGTAAACCGTGACCAAACTCGTGGAAGAGGGTAGTTACTTCCCCAAAGGTCATTAGGCTGGGCTTATCTTCGACAGGAGGAGTCTGGTTGCAGGTTAGATATGCCACGGGTAAACGAGTTTCTGTTTTACCTTCAACGGTCATTTTTGCTCGACCTACACAGTCATTCATCCAAGCACCACCGCGTTTTTCGGCGGGACGAGAATAAGGATCTAAGAAGAAAAAGGCGATCGCCTGATCGTTTTCATCTTTAATCTGGAAGTAGCGGACATCCTCATGCCATACTGGTGCTTGTCCATCCGCAGCCGTAATCGTAATCCCAAAGATGCGATTAGCTAAACCGAATAAACCATCTAAAACTTTAGGTAGAGAGAAGTAGGGGCGTAATTCCTCTTCTTTAAAGTCAAATTTAGCCTCTCTTTGCTTTTCAGCCCAAAAACTCGTATCCCAATTCTTCAAATCTTGTCCAGCAAAGGCTTTTAATTCCTCAAACTCTTTTATCGCTGCATCGTAGCTAGCACCGCGTAGATCTTCCTGTAGCTGCTGCACTGCTTCTACATCAGGAGCCATTTTCCGGGCAAGACTCAATTCGGCAAAGTTAGTAAAACCAAGAATGTTGGCTTTCTCTTTTCTCAATTCCAAAATGCGATCGATATTGCCACGGTTATCTAATTCGCCACTTGAAGCGCGAGACACAAATGCTTTATATAGCTTCTCTCTTAGCTCACGATTGGTCGCATACTTCATATAGGGAACATAG
>JBCBEA010000047.1:0-13078 GCA_038529195.1 Cyanobacteria bacterium J06600_6 | reverse complement strand
TAAACTCCAAACTTTGGAGTTTATTCCACCCGCCTACAGCTCTCCTATTTGGCAGCTAGCAAAGGGAATCATTCCGTATTGGCTACGCTATAATCACAACGTTGTTCGAGTCGAGGTAGATAATTCAGAAAAGCTGATCGAGCTATATTATCAGTTTCAGCAGGATAAAATGCGATTTATGATGGCATTTCGTCATCCGACGGTAATCGATCCGCCCTGTATTGCCCAACTACTCTGGAATCAACTGCCGAACTTAGCGCAACAGCAGGGAGTAACTCTAAAATCCCCCGTACATACTCACTTTATCTACGATCGCGGTATTCCTCTCTGGGCTGGAGATAAAGTTGGCTGGGGTATTTCTAAATTAGGCGGGACGCCGATTCGTCGTGGGGCTGTGGATCGAGTTGGCTTGCGATCGATCCGCGATCTGTTTGTTAATGGTCAGTTTCCGATGGCTGCTGCCCCCGAAGGCGCGACTAATGGGCATAATGAGATTGTTAGTCCGATTGAACCAGGAATTGCTCAGTTTGGCTTTTGGTGTCAGGACGACCTAATTAAAGCAGGAAGAAGCGAGGATGTGGCGATCGTTCCTTTGGGAGTCAGATATCTTTATCAGATAGCCCCCTGGAGTTATTTAGAAAAGTTATTAACAGAATTAGAAGTAGATAGCGGTTTACAGGCGACTTCGAATCTCAGTATGGGATTAATCGACGGTCAAGACCCTAGTGATAGTCAGGAAGCAGAACTATATCAGCGGTTAATTGCTCTGTCAGAACATCTTTTATCGTTGATGGAAGACTTCTACCGTAAATTCTATCAGCAGCAGCTAGAAACAGAAGGCGCAGATTTGCCCACTCGCCTACAGGCTTTATTGAACGCAGCCTTAAACGTGGCGGAGCAGTCTTTAGGAGTCAAACCCAATGGCAATATTAGCGATCGCTGTCGTCGTGTTGAACAGGCTGGCTGGAATCGCATCTATCGCGAAGATATTTCGGAATTAGAAGATCTTGCTCCCGCAGTTAGGGGCTTGGCGAATCTAGTTGCTTCGGAAGCAGAATTACGCCTGTGGCATATGCGCCTTGTAGAAACTTTTGTCAGCGTAACAGGGCATTACGTCGCCGAGAAGCCGAGTGTTGAGAGATTTGCCGATACTATTTTACTGCTTTGGAAAATGGTTGCCAGACTCAAAGGCGAATCTAACGCCAAGACTCCCTATCTGGGTAAAAAATGGGCAAAAATCAGCGTGATGCCACCCTTTTTAATTGCCGATTACTGGTCAAAATATCAAAGTAATCGTCGTCAAACGGTAGCCGATCTGACTCAAGACCTACAGCATAGTTTAGAGCGATCGGTGACTGGCAATTGATGATTGATGATTGTCAACTAAACAATCTTGGCGTTAGGACTTTGGGAACAAATATTCATCGGCAGGGTGAAATAAAACGTGGAACCTTTACCTACCCGAGATTCAACCCAAATTATACCTTCGTAACGATGGACTATCTTTTGACAGATTGCTAAACCAATACCGCTACCAGGATAAACATCATCAGCATGAAGTCGTTGAAAAACTTCAAAAACTTGCAGGTGACATTCTGGGGCAATCCCGATCCCCCGATCCTTGATCGCAAATAGCCATTCTTCTCCCTGTGCCGTTACTGAGATTTCAATTTGTGGTTGACCATTGCTAAACTTAAGAGCATTTTCAATTAAGTTTTTAAATAGCTGATAAATTTCTTTGGGGTTGAGCAGCAGTTGGGGTAAATCACCGACAATAATTTTTGCATTGCTTTGGGCAATCTCTGACTTCAAATCATACTGAACCTGGGCGACTGTTAGGTCAAGATTGACCTTAATCCAAGTTTGTTCCCCTGTACCCGTGCGGGAGTAGGTTAGTAAATCTTCGACCAGAGTTTGCATTCTCGAACCACTAGCAGAAATACGATCTAGATATAGCTGTCCTTTTTCATCAAGATCGTTCTGATATTCTTTGGTCAACAGCTCGGTAAACATAGTCAGCGATCGCAGAGGAGCCTGTAAGTCTTCAACCATGGAAGAGGTAAATTCCGCCAAATCGGGTTTTTTTTCAGTAGACTTGACTGCTGGTTCTGGCTGTTGCCGATCTGAGGTCAGAATTTGATCCTGGTTCATAATGCTTGTTAAAAAAGAAAATATTACAGAGAAATTAGCAGTTCTAATCGATAGTTAAATGTTTAGCTAAAATTAATATTTCCAGTCTAATTAACTTTTATTCAATCTAAATCGGTTATTTTACGGATCTCCTTCAAAAACAGTCAAAGAAGGAGATGTCATTTAACCTTGACGCGGAAACGAATAAAGCCATAAGAATTGCTTGGCACTCCGGGGGCAGTAGCTCTGGTAAATTTCCTAGATTGAAAACTACCGCGCCATTATCATTTGTTTGGTTTGTATTGCTACATTCAATATTAGAAAAAACATCACTGGGTTCGTCTCCTGGAGGGAAGTAGTAACCCGCATCTCCATCATTAGCGTTGGTCAAAGATTGCACCGTACCGTTATATTCCCAGAGAAGACCTCTATCTCCTGCGCTGCTGCTTCCTGTGGCGGCAGGTTGAGTACTAAAGTCATTCAACACCAGTTCCGTATTAGCAGGTATCAAATCGCAAACCAAAACATTGTTAGCAGTCTGACCACCATCAGACAGAAAATAGATTGTATATTCTAAAACATCGCTGGGGATAACGTTTCCGCCGTTAATCTCACCTACAGTGTAAGTATTGGTATACATACTATTATTTCCTTCCATCGCTCCCACCCAATTAGCATTGTTGTCCCCATCATTAGCATCATCAACAAAATCGTTGAAAGAAACTTCATTAGTCTGACCTGGATTAATTGCCGTAATTCTTTTAGCAAGCAATAATTCTGGGTCGCTAGCTACAGGGGTCGTCGAGTCGCAAACAGCTTGAGCCGCCAAACTAATATATTCTTCAGTCGCATCTGCTGCCTGTTGGTAGGTGGGAACGATCAATAACTTGCCATTCGTGCCAACAACATTATCAATAACTGTTTTAGCTGCGCCTCCGGCATTGTAAGCAGCAGCAGCTTCATCAATAATAATCAAGACAATAGAAGCACCAGGTCCATCAACGGGGTCTTTAAGGTTAAATGCTGCAGATTCCCAGCGGAAATCTCCACCTTGTGATGGACTAGTAATTTGACCTGAATTAGCATCGGTTAAGATAATCGCTACTTGAGGGGTATTAGGTCTGGCACCATTTGCCGTGGTGATAATATTTGCCAAATAATTAGTAACGCGGTCTAGCCTCGTACCGCTATCGTTAGAGGGAACTTTCTTGGCTGTGTATTCTTCTCGTACGCCGTTGCCGTCAGTATCAGTAGAGATATTGTTATCGTCAATCAGCCCCGTATCGCCTGGGTCGCCAAAGGTTTCCGTAATCGGAATAATAACGTGATTATTACTTTGATTAGGAGTAGCTGCTGCCCAACCAATGATTCCTGCCTTTATACCGCTTGTACTACCGTAGGTAAACTGGTCAGACACTTGATAAATAAAGTCTAAGGAATCATCAAATTCGCTATTGCTTACACTCCCAGATTCATCATTGGCAAACCAGAGATCTGCCCTGGCAGTGGGACAAGCAAGGGTAACGGCATCGGCGATCGCAATTTGATAATCTTCTACTTCCCCATTAACTGCTGCATTTAGAGAACGTTCGTCAACATCAGCAGTATTAGGATCATCAGCCAAAAGCACATCAGGAGTGATGCGGAAACGAGCATAGCTATCGCCTACATTCGTACCGTTGGGTACTGTCCAATTAAGATCCGCTGTCGTCTCCCCATTGGTTACCGTCGCACTTTGATACTCCGAGGCAGAAAACTTACCGTCGCGATCAAAGTCAATCCAGCCATGAAGGGTAACATTTGCGCCACTGGTGTTGTTAACAGGAATATTGTTGAGGTCGTAAGTTCCCGTTGTCGGAACATTACTTAGAGTAGTGAAGGCATCTTCGTCATCCATACCAGAACTAGTACTGTCATCGCCATCAGCGCCGACACCATTGTCTCCTCCCAAGGGTGTGGTATTTTCACCATCGGGGGCAACTGTACCTAGATAAATATTGGGAGAACTGGGAATAGTGGTTTGGATCGCCTCGCCGTAGGTAATGGGGGCATCGCCATAATCGACAATAAAATTACAGCTTCTTAGTTCAATGTTGTCGAGATAAAAGTCATTTCCTCCAGGACCAGTTTTGTTTGATTCGAGGTCGATGGTAATTGAACTGCTATTACCATTGGTAAAGGAAACTGTATGCTTCTTCCATTCTAGAGTTTGTGAAAAAGTGGGTAAATCTCCTGTATTGTAAATTTCCGTCCCGTTAACGATCGCACTAACATCATTACTGGAAGGAGGGTTGGGTTCGCTATTGGCTGCCCAAAATGAGTATTCATAGAATTGATTGGGAGTCAAACCATTCAAGGTAGTAGTTAAAGTTGGAGTATCGGTATCGGGGTCAGAACCAAAGAACCTTCCTGTAAAACCATAAACAGGATCGGTTATGTTTTCATGCTGAAATGGATTGCGGGTAATCTGGTCATTGGCAACATAGCCATACTCGCCATGACCAACAGAATAAAAATGATCGAATTGACCACCTGAAACTACTCCTGGATAGGGATCTACCGTGGGAGACTGATCAGGCTGACCATTTTCAAAGCCAAAAGTACCGTTGTCGAGAGGAGTAAAGAGATTATTCCCAGAAAGAGTTCCTCCCAAAGCTTGACAAGAAGAAGTGACGTTGGTGGTTTGATTGGGATTGGCGATCGCAAAAGGAAAGTTTACGTCAGTAACGTTACCCGTAGTCAAGGAAATTAAGCGAGGATTTATCTGAGTCAGATCGACGTTGCCACCATCATATTCATAGCCATTGAGGTCAGAATCGCTCTCATCAACTACGATCCAATAGTCTTCATTTTCTGCCAGCTTTGTAAACTCGTATGCTCCTGTAGCCGTATCTTGAGTTTCAATCAAGCGATCGCTACCGTCAGTTTCATATACCCCATCACCATCATCTAGATAGGCACTTACAGCAATATTATCTAATAAAGGCTCGCTAGGATTTAGCAGATCGTTACCGTTGCTATCTTCAAATACTGAACCGCTGATATTACAACCAGCAGACATCCCCGAAGTTAAAAATAGGGCTTGGCTCCCAGCGGTACTATAGCTAGAGTCATCCCCCACAGCATAGGTAATTTGCACATTATCAATGTAGGTGTCTTGATAATCGATCAGCGTGCGGTTACTGCGGGCATTCTCGCTAGCGTTAGGTCCAATCGCTCCTTGATCTTGAAAAGTGTAACATTGCCCTGGAAACTTTGCATTAAGTCTGTTCCCTGATAAGCATTGCTGGGCGCAACCGAAACATTGCCCAGAAATCCTTCGGAGATCGCCACATCCTTAAAAAATAGTCTTTGGGAATCAACATCTCCCAACAACACTCGGGCATTGCCAATTGGTTGGCTGTATACTAGCTGGACATCCCAAGAATCTCCGTCCGCTGGAACTCCATTGGCAACATTTAGTTTGGGACTGACAAAATCGTTATTCGGATCAGTATCAGTATCAGTATCGCTATTAGGATCGGCAAAGTCAGTAAAGTAAACGTTGGCATTATTACCCGTAGTAATAAAATTACCGCTGTTGTTATTAACTTGCACTGTACTGAGGGTCGCAGTTGTACCGTTGCTAGCGCTTGCCGTCCAGACCGTATCAATGGAATATCTGTCTATGCCATTAACAGTTGTATAGGGACTGCGATCAGGTACAAAACTACCAAAAGCCAAATTTTGACAGCTACTAAGGTTTTCAGGGGGAGAAGGAGTGCTATTAGGCAGAGAATTAGGGGCTAAAGCAGCGATCGCCTTAGTGGGAGTAACGATCAGCAACAATACAGAAGCAGTGAAATATTTTACCCAGCCAGAGTAGAAACTAAAGTAATTAATTCTTTTGACACTATCAAACTGTTTGCAGTCCCGTAGGTGCTGTTGAGAATTAGAATTTAGCTGAGTAGAAATAGGGTTCATGGTTGGTAAATGGTAGTCAAGAGATAGGCGGTAAAAAATTAATTAGATCGAGGCGATCGCTTTATTTGGCTTATTCCACCTGGACACGGAAGCGAACAAAACCATAAGCATTGCTCGGAGTTCCAGGGTTAGTCGCGTGGGGTAGGGAATCATCAAGCTCGACGACGATTGCCCCCGCGTTGTTGTTACTGGCGTTCACTGGAATCAAATTGTGAGGTGGTTGAGGGTCGTGCTTTTGGCAAAATGAGGGAGGACTCGTACCAGGAGTGTAAAAATCGCCCTGATCGTCATTGAGAGCGTTAGACAGTTGAATGTTCGCCACAGTCGGCAAACTACTACTGCTCAAACCTAAACCGATACCTAACTCCGTTCCATAGGTATCCTCAACAAAAGTCGTGCGATCGGGAATTACATCGCAGAGCTTGACTGCCTCTGCTGGGACGCCACCGTTGGAAAGAAAGTAAATTGTATATTCAACCTCATCTCCAGGTAAAACCTGTAATCCTTCAATTTGTCCCCGTAGATAAGTATTGGTATTCGTGGGCCATTTGGCAGCATTATCTTCGTTATTAGCAATACCATCATCGACAAAGCTATTAAAATCAACGCCATTACGGTTAGGGCTAATATCAGTAATTCTTTTGACCAACAGCAAACGAGCAGCATTGTTATTTTGACCAACGCTGGTGATGCGTCCTGAAATGTTGTCTGTATCGATGGTTAAAAGATAGGTGGGACAGCGGGGATTTGAATCTGCATCTTCACTGGTTGTAGCTTCCCAACAGATACTAGTGTTGCTGTCTGCACCGTTGGGGGTCAGGCTAATAGACTGTCCGTTATTTACATCATCTAATCTATTTTCACGAGTCTGATTCCAGATATTAGAAGTTGGTCTGGTATTGATGGCACCACTGCTTTCCAGTCCATATGCCATGTAGTCAATGATTTTAGTATCAGCATCATAGAGCCAAACATCATCACCATCATTATTCAGCTTGGGAGAACTACCTAACCACGCTTGAAAAGCAGCACTATCAGCAAAGCGATCGCTATTCTGCGACCCACTGCTATTGTTTTGATCGCCGATCCAAATTACCGCATATTCTCCCGACTGTAGTACTGTGCCACTCGGAAAAATATAGGGGTTTTGAGTCCCAGTAATGCTGCCAGTCGTACCATCTAAGGCACCATTATCATCGACATAGTCAACCAGAAGATTGCCGTCAATCAGCTTAAATCCGCTCAGATCGATACTGCTATTCGACGCGTTGTATAGTTCAATAAACTCATCATTTTGATCGGCACCAATAGTGCCAGAGGGAGTTTGAGCATATAAGACTTCATTGATCACTAACTGACCTGCGAAATTCGAAACAGATGATTCCACCGCAACTTGATAATCTTCAATTTCTCCATCGTCAGCATGTCCCACTGAGCGTTCATCAAGGTCAGTAGTGCTGCCATCATCAGTTAAGCTATCGCTAGTTAGGCGAAAACGAGCATAGGTCGTATCATCAAGATTTAGACCACTGGGAACAGTCCAGCTCAGGTTAACACTAGAGGTATTGATATTGACAGGGGCAGCCTGATATTCTCCTGATTCAAATTTCCCATCGCGATCGAAGTCAATCCAAGCATGGAGGGTTGCGTTAACGCTACTCGTGTTATGAACTCCAACCGTTAGGTCATAATTGCCTGTAACGGGAACTTCGGGCATGGAAGCAAAAGCATCCTCGTCGTCGATCGCCACGCTAGTATCATCCTGATTGGCATCAGTAGAGTTTAGGGGCGGAGTATCTGCATCAGCAGCAACATTTCCCAAATATAAATTTGTCGAGATTGCGTGACGAGCGGGATTATCTCCACCATCAATAACATCATTATCAGCAGTATCGTCGTAATCTATCGGCGCATCTCCATAGTCGTCTCCTACTCCCTGATAACCAAAATTGAGATTGGCTGTAGTCGTGTTAGCGCTAACTGTAACGTTAGTTAAAGGGTTAGTAGTGCTAATCGTATTTCCTGACCCATCATCGGCAGGAGCTTCTAGGCGATAATTGCTGCCCACAGGAATATTGAGAAAGCTAAATGTCCCTCCAGGGTTAGCTAGCCGAGTAATAATTACATCATCGTCAGGACTAGCCGTTCCTCGGTCGTCAATTAAACGTACCGTTAAGCCTGGCGGTAATCCTGGTTCTCCAGAATCGAAGCTGCTATTAGAATTAGTATCGTAATATAGAGTTCCTTCCAGATTGCCTGTAGTTAAATTACAGCCTCGCAGGGTAATATCATCGATCGCCAAATCGTTACCATAACCGCCTATTTTATTGTTGCGGATAATAAAGCGAGCAGCAGTTGAATCACCAGTATTAAACAGAAAAGAATAGGGAACCCAGGTAGGCTGAGAAGATTCAGGAATGTCACCCGTACTGAAGCGAATTTCTATTTCTTTGTCTTCGTCAATTATTCCATCTAAATCATCATCAATGCCCTGTAGATCGATACCATAGGAAACATTCGGATCGATATGGCTAGAATTTACTTCAACTGTATTGAGAATATATGCCGTAAAGGTATAGTTGGTATGGGGAGTCAAGCCAGTAATAAAACGGCTTTGAATCATTTCTGTATCTACCTGTTCATCGTTCGCATTGATTACCATGAATCGATCTGTTGCATCTCCAGTGGTGTGTCCACCCATCGTGTGCCAGGTATTAAAGCCTACAGTGGTGCGAAGCGTTGAGACAGTGTATTCTCCATCTTGAGGTGGATAATTAGGATCGTAAGTGTAGGTAGTTAAAGCTGGGTCGATAGAGGAGGATTCATCTTCACCCGTTCCAGTGCCGAAAGTACCGTTGTTCACCTCCGTAAATAAATTAGTAGTATTCAAAGTACCACCAAGGCTTTCGCAATAAGATATTTCGGCGATCGCTGAATAATCGATAGTTAATGAATAATCCTCAATTTCGCCATCACTGGCAGTATTGACCGAGGCGTTATCTCGCCGAGTAAGATTTCCTCCTGTTCCTAGATTGTCTGTAGTAGTTCTAACCCGCACATAACTTGTGCCATTGATAATGTTAGCTCCAGGATCGCCAATATCGCTCCAGTTAAGCATCACGGTTCCGTTTGTGCCTGCGGGAACTTTGTCATCAGTGTCTAGGGTAACTGTCCCACTAGTAACAGTCCCTCGTTCATCCCGATCGAATTCACCATCGCGGTCAAAATCAATCCAGCCATAGACGTTAGCTGCACTACTGCTGGAGTTATTCAACGTCACGGTGAGACTGTAGGTGTTGGTGCTTGTGTTTAAGGTAGGAAATGAGGTGATCCCATCTTCATCATCGCCTTGATTATCATCTCCTAAAGCATTGGTGGAATTTTGAGGCGCAGCTTCATCATCAGGAGGAACAGTTCCTAGGTATAATTCTGGGCTAGAAGTATTTGTGTGTCCTCCATTGTTGCCATTATTGTATCTTGTAGGAGTATCTCCAAAGTCCGCAGCTATAACAGAGTCTGCCAAAAAAGTTTTAGGGATTAGAATTGAGATAACTAATAGCTTAATTATTTTCCGCAGATTAAACTGCTGAGGCAAATGATTCTGATTGAGATCGATTTGATTTATAAGCTGGAAGATATTCATGATTCAATTTGAATACGGAAAATATTAAGACAATGCCAGAAATAAGTAGTAAAGTTGCTAGTCTGAGTCATGCAGCTACGGCTCTGGCTGTAGGTCAGCATCCTGTTCCTGGAAGAGAATTTGTATATTTCTTAAATCGCGAAAGATGATTTCTACTCGATTGTTGTAGACATATTCGAGCATAGTATTCCCCGTTTTTTTCGATGATGATTCACCTAGAGGTTAAATTGTCATCCGTTCGGGTTTAATTCCCAGGTATAAGAGACACAGCAGGACAAGATTGCATAGATATTTCGAAATCTAGCTACTAGCTAAGAGGAGCAGATTAAGTCAATTGGAGAGAATTGAGGGCAAAGATTTATCACCTCGACAAATTTGCTTTAATCAATCTGCACTCGAAAGCGAATAAAACCATAAGAACCTGCAGGATTTCCCGCACCAAGAGCAAAGGGTAGAGAATCCTCAAAATTAATAACCGCTGCGCCGTTGGTATTGCTATCTATGGGAATGAAGCTATTGGGATTGTTCGGATCGGCTTCTTGGCATGATGATGGAGGAGAAGTCACGGGTACTTCGGGGGCGTGAAATTCTCCCGAATCGTCACTGAGAAAATTCGACTGATTTTCAGTTACATCATTTAGGAACAGACTAATTCCCTGGTTTGCGCCATAGCTGTCGGCAATAAAAGTCGTGTTTTCAGGAATGAGATCGCAGATACTCAAATTTTCAACATCTGAGTTGCCGTTGGACAAAAAGTAGATTGTGTATTCAATTTCATCATTCGGTAGAACGCTACTAAGATCTATTTGTCCTTTTAAAAAGTCGTTTTGCCACTTAGGATCGTCGTCGTGACTATTAGGTATACCGTCATTAACCACGACATCAAAATCAACGTTGTTACGATTGGGACTGAGATCGGTAATTCTTTTAACCAGAACGATATTGGGTGCGCCAGGGGTGTTACAGAGACTTTGAGTAAAAAATGTTAGCTCACTGCCAAAATCATTAAATGACTGAACGAAAGAATAATCGGCAGTATCGGCATTACTGCTGGCGCTACTAAAAACCTCAAAACTACCTGAATTTTCGGTAATGGGTCGAAAATTATCAGAATTGACGCCATTGCTGATGCCAAAGCCGTAAATATGTGTCCCCCTCTGCTTAATTGCGTTTGCCCAAGGCACTACCTCGCGAATATTAGCTTCAGTACTTTTATTATTTCTGATGTTATCCCTGTCATCTAGGTAGCGATTAGGAACGCCATCTGTAATAAAAATAACGGCATTAGCTTGTGAGAGAGTATTGTTAGTTTGCCTAAATGCATCTTCCCAGTTAGTTAAATTGCCTAGAGTGCCACTATCTTCGTGATATTGACTGGTAATGTAAGGCGTAAACGTATTATTAAAAGAATTGATATCGACTGCGGTAAAGGGAATAGCCGTCTTCGCCAAGGTTGCAAATTCCACGATCCCGACTTCAGTACCGGGGGCATTGACGACAATTTGTTCGAGAAAGTCGGTCATCCCATCGCGAACATCCTGCACCCCGCCATTGTCATTAATCGAGCCAGATCCATCGACAACCAGGGCAATTTTGGTACTAACAGTACAAGATTGATTGTAGTCGGGATTGGGTAATTCATTAACAACCAAATCATTGAGAATTAAGGAGCTACTCAAATAAGTCCCGCTATCAGCATTAAAATTATCGCAAAGTTCTAAAGTCCAAATACCCTGGGAATTTTTGCCATTGAAGGTAGCCAAGGGATCGTTGGGAATGGCGCTTCTGTTGTAGGGAGATGCAGCAACAGTTCCTAAATCGTCAAAAAGTACCTGATAATCATCTGTGCCATGCCCACCGTCGGGAGACAAGATAGTTATCTCTGTGCCATCTGGATGCGTTAGCCTGAGTTGAATATCCCCACGATAAGTATGCGTGATGTTGAAGCCGAGATTAACATCGGACACAGTAACGTTTTGAGTCACATTAAACTGTCTGGCTAGAGGATTTGCGCATGGTGCAGATGCCTCGTTAAAGAAAATTCCCCCAGCAGGAATATCATCATAAGTAATTTGAGCTACCACAGAATCGGCATGAAGCGTAATAGCTGAAGCAATAGCTGTAAATCCGAAACTATAAATTAAGCAGGATAGAAAGCTGCTTTTAAATGGATGCGACTGCTTTTGATTTTGTCCCCAGCAAGCTTTTGATACATTCATAGTGTCGGTTTGATAGCCATTAACTAATTTTTTAGACCTCAATTTTGGCTGATTCATGTCTTTTGCTAGTCTCAAACAGTACAGATGCTCTATCTATTCTTCTGGCTGTAAATCGAGGTCTTGCTCCTCCAGAATTATTTCAATCTCCCGCAGATCGCGAAAGAGAATTTCTACCCGCCGATTGTAGGCGTGTTCTAAAATAGTATTCCCCGATTTCTTCAGCGCCGATTCACCCAGAGGTCTAATGGTCATCCGTTCAGGTTTAATGCCCTGCTGGAGCAGATAGTTACGGGCAGACATAGCTCGACGTTTACTCAATGCGAGGTTGTATTGGTTACTAGCACGAAAATCCGTATGTCCCTGTAGCTCGATAGTTAGATAGGGATGCTCGATTAGTACCGTGGCAATTTGTTGCAGGATTTCGCCACTGGCGAGAGAGATATGAGACTTATCTAAGGCAAAGTGAATATTGGTCGGTACTTTCAGGCTGACTGGTTCTGGTTCTGGGGTCTCGATAACCATAGGTGGTGAGGCAATTTTGGCAACAGGTTTAGTCGTGCAGCTAGGAATTGTGACGCTAGAAGTTACTGTCGGCGATTCGTCTTCAAGAGATTTAATTACGGCATTGAAGGCGGGTTCGGAAGTTCCATAGTCTTTTTTACTAGCGATCGCACTAATAATTGTCCCTGGGGTAGTATTTTCGAGAGTAAAGCTAAATTTTCCCTGACTATCGGCGATCGCCGTTTGTAAATACTGAGTTAGAGGGCCATAATGCTGGCTTTGAGCAGCTAGAGGATTTTGTAATTTCTCAGGTAGCAGGCTGGATTCGACCTGATAGAGACTAATCTGCGAGTTAGGTTCAGCAACTCCGTCAATCTGTACTCGACCGTCAATGAGATAAAAATCTTCGCTGAGAAACTGTGGAGCATTGATCGCTCGATTAGCAGTGTCCCGTTTGCGGTTACGAGAATTGCGGGGAGGATTAACGCCGTCACCCAGCTTGAAAAATGGCTTGCTGGTATTGTCTCTGGTATTGAGGTCGATACTCAAGCCTTCGAGGTTACTGAAGGTGTTATGCTCGATAAAATTGCGATCGCTTTGGGGATAGGCTGCTATGGTTACC
>JBCBEA010000046.1:0-13126 GCA_038529195.1 Cyanobacteria bacterium J06600_6 | reverse complement strand
TGGTGGTCCGTGCCTGTTGTTCTGACGTTTGCTCTCCCAGTCCAGCAACTAAAAACGACTGTGAGTATGATATTTCTCAGATAAGTTGATATATTTAATCTTGCTATTCATACCGAAAATATGATCGACAGAATTTCTAAGTTACCGAAATGGCTTACTATCGGGTTAGTTGTTCCTTTGCTGGTTTTAAATGGTTGGCTAATAATATTAGCATTTGAATATTTTGAGTCTCTAATTACAATATTCATCACTGCAACTCTGCTGTCCTTTATTTTGGACTATCCCATACGTTTTATTGAAGAACGCGATATTCCCAGAGCCTTAGCTATTTTACTGGTGCTGTTGATTGGTATCTTTTTGCTGGCTGTCATCGGCGTGACTGTGATTCCAATTTTGCTTGACCAGCTCAACGGACTGTTGGAACGATTACCTAGCTATGTTGCTTCTGGTAGCGAGCAGGCAAAGGTTTTTGAAGCCTGGGCTGATGAACGCAATTTACCCGTGACCATCACTAGTTTAGTCGCCGAAGCCTTAAGCCGTGTAACCTATCAGCTACAGGAGTTAAGCGGACAAATTTTGGGCAGCTTCTTCTCGGTAGTCGGTAGTTTGCTAGATTTACTGTTGACGATTGTGCTGACTTTCTACATGCTGCTACACGGAGACGAACTGTGGTCGGATATTTTTCAGTTTTTCCCCGATTCATCCAGACAAAGCATTCGTGATGCTCTTAAACGCACTTTTAACAACTATTTTGTCGGACAGTTAACCGTAGCATCGGTGATGGGTGTTTCAATTACGATTACCTTTCTGATTATTCAAATTCCTTTTGGTTTCTTGTTTGGTTTGGTGGTCGGCTTAATGGCGTTGTTTCCTTTTGGTGCTGCCTTAAGCATTAGTTTAGTTAGCTTTTTGATGGCGCTTAAAAGTATCTGGTTAGGTCTGAAAGTTTTGGCTATTTCCTTTGTAATTGAGCAGATAGTTGAGAGCGTAATTGCACCTCGTCTACTAGGAGAGTTTACGGGCTTAAATCCAGTTTTAGTCTTGGTTTCTTTGCTAATTGGCGCCCAGCTAGGCGGTTTTTTGGGCTTGATTTTGGCTGTGCCGATCGCCAGCTTTATTAAGACTATATTTGCGCTGTTTAAGTTAAGCCCAGAAGAAGATAAGGTTCTGGTTGAAGCCTAAAGTCAATTAAGAGTTAGACAGAAGAATTATGATTGCAGTTTATCCAGGTAGCTTCGATCCGGTTACTCTCGGACACATTGATATTATTGAAAGAGGAGCAAAACTGTTTGATAAAGTAATTGTTGCCGTACTTTCTAATCCTAGTAAACAACCCCTATTTACGGTCGAAAAGAGAATTGAACAAATCTCTAAATGTACCAAACATATTAGTAATGTAGAAGTTGATAGTTTTATAGGTCTAACTGTTGATTATGCCAAAATGTATAATGCAGGAGTGCTGTTAAGAGGCTTAAGAGTCTTATCTGATTTTGAAAAGGAATTACAGATGGCACACACCAACAAAACTTTAAATAGCGAAATTGAAACTGTGTTTTTAGCCACCACTACGGAATATAGTTTTTTGAGCAGCAGTATTGTTAAAGAAATTGCTCAGTTCGGTGGCGATATCGAGCATTTAGTATCTAGTCATATTGCCCAAGATATTAATAGCAAGTATCAGCATTAGACTAATAGAAATAAAAGAGCTGATCAGGACTGCGATCGCCATTTTGCTCGGGTTACCAAAAAAACGTGGCAGGTAAGGCGCTCAAAAAGAGAGTGGCTGTAACAAATTGAGTTTATAAACCAAGTTTTTTGCTTAAATTAAGTATGGTGATAGCTGCATCGTTATCACCATTTTCTTTGATTGCTCATCTTTCTTAAGAGGGAAGGCAATGTGGCAAAAACAGAGTAGTATCTTAGTTTATTTATTCCATTTATTCTTAAAGTTACTGGCTAATTATCTAATTATAAGGACTTATAAGCTTTAGATTATGACTAAATCTGTTGATCCGCCCCCAACCCCCGAACCACCGCAGCCAAAAGGTATCAGAAGATTACTACGCAAGCTCCAGCCTACTCCGAAAAAGGTAACTGGGGGTTTACTGGCGATCGCAACTTTAGGTGGTTTAGGTTATTGGGGAACACAGACATTAGTTAAAAAGAAACTGCCACCGTTTCTAGAAGCTCAGATTGGCAAAATTATTGAGCGTCCGATTAGTTTAGGTGAGGTTAAAGGTCTTTCCCTCAACAGCATTAAGTTTGGCGAGACGGTGATTCCACCTACCCCTACAGATCCAGATCGGGTAACCGTCGAAGAAGTCAAAGTTGGCTTTAACGTTTTTCCTGTTTTATTTCGTCGCACCCTGCCTTTGGATGTCAGCTTAGTCCAGCCAGATATTTATTTAGAGCAGGAAGAAGATGGGGAGTGGCTTAATCTCGACTTTTTAGCCAAAGATCCAGAGAAAGAAGATAAAGACCCCCTGATTTATTTTGATGTCGATTTAGATGTAGAACAGGCGGATATCACCGCCATCCCCCATCAGCAGGAGGCGCTCCAGGCTCAGGTAGACGGTAGTGGCAGATTCAATCAGAAACAGGCGATCGCCGAATACGATCTGGATGCAGCAATCGAGCAGGCAAAAGCGAAAATTCAGGGCGAAACTAAATTAGCAACGGGCAGTACAGATACCAAGCTGCTGGTAGATGGTTTAGCTCTTGCTGATGCAGCAACGCTGTTACCAATTCCCTTAACAGTTGAGCGGGGAATTCTCAATGCTGATTTAGATATCAATATTCCCTCTTTTGCCGAAATTACCGCAGCGAATGTCCAAGGTAAGGTCAACCTACAGGGTCTAGCGGGGGAGGCTACTGAATTAGATGCGCCGATTACAGCCGAGTCTCAGTTGAATTTTGCTGGTCGAAATGCAGAAGTCAACCAAACCCAGTTAACTCTAGGCGAGATTACAGCTCAGGTAAATGGGCAGCTAGACCTCGATACTGGCTACGATTTAGACGTTAATCTTTTGCCCTTTCAGCTTGCTAGCCTACCGAACACCATTATTCAGCAGCTGCCTGTCCCCATAGCAGGAGAAGTAGAGGCGCTGGTCAAACTGAGAGGCGAGATTAAAAATCCGCAGTTAACAGGCAGTCTTAATAGTACTCAGACAGTAACCGTAGATCGAACTCCCCTGCAAAAAGTAAGTGCAGATTTTCGCGCTGATTTAGACAAGGTTGTTCTCGCAGATGTACAGATTTTGCCTCTGGCTGGAGGAGAGGTGATGGCAGAAGGGACAATTGAAACCAATCTCAGACAAACTTTAGATAGTCAGCAGCAAATTGACGTAACCAGGATGCCTTTGGCGCTGAGTTTTAATGCCGACCTGCCGACCTCAGAATTAGTTAACCCCTACTATCAGCTACCCCCACAGGTGGCAGTAGGGGAGCTTCAGGCACAGGGTCAAATAGACGGCACGATCGCTAATCCTCAGGGTAGAGCGACCTTTGACATCCTAGATCCAGCCAGTAATCGGGAAAATATTGCGGGTTCGGGAGAATTGATCGTTGCCGATCGCAATATACGGCTCCAAGACACCACGATTAATTACGGTGAAGGGGAAATAGATGTAATAGCAGATGCCAACCTCGATAGTAAGCAGTGGCAGGCAAACTTAAACGCGAATACTCTGAACCTCCGACCTTTTGCAGCCCAGTTTAGTAACCAAAATTTAAATCTTGACCGCCCCATAGCAGTTAAAACGGCACAGGCAAACTTAAACGGCACTTTAGATAGCTTAGATTTAGACCAAATTGACGGTACAGCCCAGCTCGATTTAAACGTTAACGGTGGTGATGTAGCGGTAAACAGTCAGCTTAATTCGGGCAATATTAATGCTCAAGCCCGCACGAGTAATATTCAATTAGATCCATTTTTGGCGAGTCTCCCCGTGGCTGCATCTCTGCAGTCGGGAACGATTGACGCTTCTGGGAAGGTCGAGCAGCTATTAGCATTTAAAGATAATCCTAGTTTAAACAGTCTCCAAGCAGATGCAGATCTAGACTTATTAGTAGATGGAGAAGCCGTAACTGTAGATACCCAGGTCAATTCGGGCAAGATCCAGGCGCAAGCAAATACCAATCAGATCGATCTCAATCGTCTCGCTCCTGCTTTACCCATTCCTGCCAATTTGCGATCAGGTCAGCTTACTGCGGATGGAGATTTGGAGCAGCTAGTTAACTTTGCCGATAATCCTAATCTGAGTAGCTTTACGGCTCGTGTGGATGCTGATTTAGAAGTAGCAGCAGGAACAACCACGGCGATCGCCAATTTAAACAACAATCAGTGGCGGGCAAGCGTTGAGGCGAATAATATTAGTTCAAAGTTACTGCTAAATGAATTTGTCCCGAGTCAGTATGCGTCTCTCGAAGTAGACAATATTAGTACTCAGGCGGAGCTGTCAGGCTCGATTCAGCCGCTAATCAAAAATGAAGCTAATCTGCCCATCAAGGTTGATCGCCTAACCTTAAATTCGGGAGATCAAAGCCTACAGGCTCAGGGAAATCTGACTTTAGCTAACATTACTAGTAACTTAGACGTTGCCGATAGTAACCTCAAGCTCGATGCTAAGGTTGACTTTGATCAATTGCCAATTGAGGGCATAGTGGCGGGGGCAACCCAGAATAACGAACTAATTGCCAATAGCGTTAACGTCAGGGGACAAGCAGCTTTTCAGGGTCAGTTTTTAGGTCAGCAGCTACTCTCTGCACCAGGAGAACAGCTAAATCTCACGGGGGATTTGAGGCTAGAGGATTTTGCCTTTAACGATATTAGCTTCGATCCTGTCATGTCAGGCACAGTAGACGTTCAGCCTGAACAGGAAGTCGCCCTCAGCCTGCGGGGAGAACAGGATGTCATTGCTGCCAAAGCCGTTCCCTGTACTACGGATGACTGCAAATTACCCTACCTACCAACTAAGCTTGAGCTGCGTCAGGGAGAAGATACCACCCAGCCCATAGTTGCGGTGGGAGAACGTAACGGCGATCGCTTTGCTCTGGATATTAATAACTTTCCCTTAGCCCTACTTAACCTCGCTCCTGGGCAAGCAGCGGGAATTGAAGGAGCGTTAGCAGGCACAACTACGGGTTCAGTTGACCTCGATCTCTACACCCTGGCAGCGACGGGGGAGATTGTGATCGATCAGCCAGGAGTGGGCTATATTCAGGCAGATCAGCTCAATGCCGATTTTAATTACGATCCTGGTAGTAGTCTGGCAGAAATCACCAGCGCGTCCTTAGAATTAGACCGCAGTCAATATAACTTGAATGCTGCTTTAGACTTAGCTACGGGCAAAATTGACGGTAAGTTAGATATACCTCAGGCGTATGTCCAAGATCTTTTAACCACTCTGCGCTGGTTCACGATTGAAGATGTCGTCAGCTTATTCAACATCCCTGATTATGCTTCTACGGCTGCGGTTAAACCCGCACCTCAGCAAGATACGGTAGACCGCTCGATCGCTCGCAAGCTCAATCAACTACGTCTGGTAAACAGACAAATCCAGGCAAATGCAGCAGCCCAAGAAATGGCTGGCGTACCAACAGAATTAGATATTCGTGGCAAATATGTAGGCGAGGTGATTCTGGGGGGAACAATTCAAGTCCCACAGGCTAATTTTCGGGTTGAGGGTAACAGCTGGCAATGGCAGCCTCGTCCCGCTTATCCCGATCTTGTTAATCCTTTAGGTTTGGTCATTGAAGAGTCCCAGTTTATTGCTTTACCTAAATTACTGATTGAGGGAGATCTCAACGGCACGACGGTGGATCTCGCCGAAGCTCGACTAGAAGTCCAAGAAGCTGCATTGTCTCTCAAAGGCAAACTCTCTGCCGAAGAGTCAGACGCAACTTTTGCGGTGGCTAATCTGACCGTCGATAATATTGCCAATTTTGTGGAGATACCTGTTGATTTAACAGGGGAAATCAATAGCGTCGGCACAATTAAAGGAACCCCTGCTCAACCAAATCTGGCAGGCAAGGTTGCGTTCTCCGACGGTGCTTTTAATGGCAATATCTTACCCGCTAAACTAGCGGGGGAATTTGGCTATGATGGTCAAAAGCTTGGTTTTAATACCACTGCACCTCAATCGATTGATGTGGAGGCGAGTCTTCCCTATCCGATTATTCCTGGAAAAAGCGATCGCCTGACCGCTAGTGCCAATCTTAAATCAGAAGCCTTCGTTTTTCTGGCTGCTCTGAGTCAAAACTACCTCAACTGGACGGGGGGGGATGGTGATGCTCAACTAGAGGCTAGTGCCAGACTCGATTTAGAGCGAGAAGGAGTTATCTACGATTTGGCTGTGGAAGGGGTAGTTAACCTCAACGATGCTAACGTGCTGGTTGAAACACCGTTTTTCGCCGAAACATTTAACGGCACGGGCAAAATCACCCTCGATAATCAGATTGTAAATGTCGAAACTTTGGACGCGACCTTTGCCGAAAAAGACCTGTCCATTGCGGGTAAACTACCGATTTTGACTGCTGTTGCTGATTTAGACAGTCCCCTGACCATTAGTTTGCCAGAAGAGGGAGATATTAAGATCCAAAAACTTTATCAAGGCGGAGTCAAAGGTAATGTAACGGTAACAGGAGCATCTCTTCAGCCCGTAATTGGTGGAGAAGTGGCTCTTGAGTCTGGACGAGTTTCGATTCCCAAAGTTGAATCCCCCACACCAGAAGATGCCGTCCAAATTGGTAAAACTAAGCTGACTAATTCTGCTTCAGGAGTAAAAGCTAATCAGAAAGCGCAACCATCCAAACCAGCAAAGTCTAGCTCGTTTGTCACGGCGCTGAATAATCTTCAGATTAAGCTCAAGGATTTTCAGCTTAAGCAGGCTCCTCTATACAGCTTTGAAATCGATGGCGGTCTGACTCTTAACGGTACGGTGGATAAGCCGAGTAATATTCTTCCCCAAGGCAAATTGCAGCTCAAAAAAGCAGATGTAGATCTGTTTAGAACCAGTTTTGATCTAGTTCGCCGTCGCGAAAACATCATCGTTTTTAGACCTGAGGCAGGTGTATTTAATCCTCGCCTAGACGTTATCCTACAAACTTCTGTGGAAGATATTGACACGAGTCCCCGTAGTTTATCTGTAGCCGAATCAAACGCCAACGAAATTGACGACCCCCTTGCCATTGGTGGAGACAGCGACACGGTACGGATTAATCTGGCAATTGATGGGGAAGCCAGCGACATCCTACCGAATTTGGGTCAGCAAACTAGCCTTAACTGCAATATTCGCCCGGCAAATCAGCCTCTAGTAGAAAATAAGCAGTACTACACAGAAGCCGAATTGCAGAGTTTTACCAGCTGTTTTCAGAATAACTTTTCCGTCACGACCAGCGATCGCAGTTTAATCGATTCCTCGGCGGTAGCTCTAACCAGCACTCCTAACCTTAATGAGGGTGCAATTATCAGCTTGCTGAGTAATCAGCTAACCAGCCAGTTAGCTAGTTTGACCGATGGCGGCGGAATTCCGAGTCAAGAAGAGCTATTTGATCTGGGAGTTAACACCTTTGTCCTTACTCCTTTACGAAATCGAGCATTTTCTTTTATTGACGATACGACCATTGATGCAGGTAAAAAAATTGGCTTAGACTATCTAAGCGTCTTTCCCAACTTTGAAGGGGTTTATGAGCTGGATGAAGATTCTTCCATACGCCCCAGCTATAACTATGTCTTGAATGAAGCTCGAATTGAATATCAGAAAAATTTTTAGCGCTGATGGTTTAGCATAGGTCGTGAAACACTCAACTTTTAGCCGACATGCGAATCGCCATTGCAGTCTCACCTCGCACGATAGTTAAATATCTGATGATGGGAGTAGTATTTTTTACTCTGATCGGCATCGGAATTCAAATCTGCAAGTATGTATTTGACTACAAAGATGAGTGGATGAAGCTGTTCAATCTCGATCGCGAGCTGAACTTTCCCACTTGGTATTCAGCATTAATGCTGGTTAGCTGCTCAGCGCTGCTTAGAATCATTGCGATCGCCAAAAAACAGCAGAGCGATCGCTATACAAAAGATTGGCGACTACTATCGGTTATTTTTAGCTGGCTGGCGATCGATGAAGTCGTTAGTATCCACGAAATACTTATTATTCCCGAACTTAGTGAAGCCCTAAATTTGCCATGGTTTCTCCATTCAGCCTGGGTGATTCCTGGCATCATTTTTGTGATTTGGTTTGGACGACGCTACAGCAAATTTGTGCGCCATTTACCCCCAAAGTCTCAACAGCACTTTGTATTAGCTGGCTGTCTTTATGTTGGCGGAGCTTTAGTCTTAGAGATGATCGGGAGCCATTTTGCCGAATCTATGAGTCAGCAGCACATTGCTTATGCTTTAATCGTTGTTTTAGAAGAATTTTTAGAGATGACGGGAATTGTGATCTTTATCTACGGTCTGCTTTTTTATCTTTCTCAGTGGAGTCAGCAGCTAGATCTGCAAATTGAGATCGCCGATCCGTCACCAAGACTCAAACGTCATAATTTTTGACCGAATCATGACTTTTTAACTTCTCGAAACAAACAACTTTATCTCTACTTCATAAAACTAACAGAGCATAGAATCTGCTCTAAATTAGCTACAGACACCGACAAAATAGTGTTTTTGCAGACTCCAAAAGCTAGGACTACTTTCTTTGTAAAATCTCTATCTCACTGACTCAATATAGGCTCTACTGCCTTTGCATCTTGATTATGCTTCCCCTTCACGATTACAGCCTCTATTTAAAGATTTCATCAAGAAATAGATTTATTAGAGTTCGGTAATTCAAAAAAGTGTAATCTTCCTTTATGTCAGTTTGAAACCCAAATTAAGTATTTTAGGTTGCTTAATGTAATACAATAATGATTTTAAAGCTGGTAAATATTATTTTTACCACTAAAGTTACTTTTAAAAATCACCTACTTGTTACTTTGCTAATGCAATGACTATTACAATGCCGTGTGCAACTATTGTAAGTCCCCTTTTTTAAGGGTGATTCAGGGAGATCTTTTTCAAACTAGCTTGCTTGGAGCTCCTCCAACACGAAGTTAATCCTTTAGAGCTAGCCCCGCTTGTTAAGGGGGGGAATAAAGATTGATAACGAAATAAAGTTGCACATTGCGTCTTGCAGTTAATTTGCATTTTAATCGCCTTCAGATTGAAAACGGAAGCTTCTCTTTAATACCAATAAATAAAACAGATATAAAACATCATGTCTTCTCTATTTCGAGAGTTTTCTAATTATGTTCGGTCGCCAGATGAGCTAGATTCTAGAGCGATCGCCTTTATCGATTCGCGTATAGCTAACTGCGAGAATTTAATCCAACAAGCTGCACCAGAAGTAAGAGTCTTTGCCGTCGGACTGCTGGCGGATGGTATGCAGGCAATTACCAAAACTTTAAGCTCTAGTTTTTGTCGCCAACTATACCTGGTTGCTTCTGGGACACCAGGATGTCTGTATTTGGGCAGGAGTGAATTGAGTCGAAATACCCTAATTCAATATCAAACTCAGCTACCGAGTTGGTTTAAGCCTCTAGACAATAACGCCGACTCAGAAACTCCCCGACTGCATCTGTGTGGCTGTAATGTCGCTGCGGGAGATGTGGGAGCAGAATTTTTAGCTCAGTTAAGTTTGCTGACGGGAGCAGAAGTTTCAGCCTCGAAGAATATTTATAGCAGTCTAGTCTTTAACTGATGCCTGATTGCCTATTATTTTTGACAAAAAAGAGGGACACAGTACAAATGTGTCCCCGATAAGATTGGTGAGATTTGGCTGAAAACAAAGTTTATAAAAACCAACCATAAGAATGTAAGCCTTGTCCGAGTAGATTAACCCCTAAATAGCAAATCCAAACCACAACAAAGCCGACTGCTGCCAAAATTGCGGGTTTTCTACCCTGCCAACCACGCGTAATACGAGCGTGAAGATAAGCAGCAAAAACTAGCCAGGTAATAAATGCCCAGGTTTCTTTGGGATCCCAACTCCAGTATGAACCCCAAGCTTCGTTTGCCCAGACTCCTCCGGCAATAATGCCAATGGTTAACAGAGGAAAGCCCAGACCAATAACGCGATAGCTAATATTATCCAAAGTATCAGCCAAGCTAAGACGCTCAGGAGCAAGAGTCACTGCTGCTGTTTGAGGCAGATCCAATACTGCGGTGTTGCCAGTACTGGCGTAGACACTATCCGCACTGGGGCTTTTAGTTGTTTTTTGCTTGACGCGATCGCGAAAACTGCCAGTACCTACCGAACTACCTTTGAGCTCAATTTTCTGACCACGAGTGACGATCAAAAAGCCAATGGCGATCGCACTACCAACCATCAAAGTCGAATAGCTCAACATCATGACGCTAACGTGCATCATCAACCAGTTAGATTTAAGGGCAGGTACTAACGGTGCAGAGGACTGCATTTCTAAGGGTAAACTCAGAGCTGCAAAGGCGGTAATGCCCATGGCAACAGGACTAGTAACTACCCCTACCAAACGGCTACGGCTCATTCTTTCGGCGACAAAGTGAATTGCCGTAATTCCCCAAGCTAAAAAGAACAAAGATTCATATAAATTGCTGAGGGGAAAATAGCCAGCCTCTAGCCAGCGAGATCCTAACAGAGTAGCCATACACAGATTAGCAACTGCCATTCCTGTTGTTCCCAAAGTCGCCAAAAGTGGTAGATTCGGGAAAGCAGTGCCAGTCCAGTAGATCAGCATTGTGACTAGCAACACCCCAAAGGAAGCATTGTCTAGAAGACTTTCAAGTGCAATTAGATCCATAATTTTCTGTAGCCGTAATTGAAATTACTATGACGGGATGTGAACTTTTTTTATAATCTTTCTATTAGTCTATTCTAGAAACAAACTGGTAGTCTAGGTCACAGAATTTGTTCAGAAAACCCTAAAATCGACAATATTAAGTCCATCATCGGAGATATTTTCGCCCACTCAATCTAAGTATATGCACAATGTACTGGCGATCTTTTTTGTTTTTCCTGGTCGCTAACAAAAACAACTATTCTGCCATTTGTCCTACTAAACCACGAACAAAATTTACTGCATGAACAAATTCTGAAAATGTTTCGGGATACTTTTGGCTTAACTCTTGACTCAGCTGCTGAACCGAAGAGTTACCATCGCTATGAGACAACACGTATAAAGCTGCTTCTCCCTTTTTATTTAGCTTCGGCTGATATTCTGGAGACATTTGCTGAACCGACTTGAGACTTAAGGGCAAAGCAAAAAAAGTTGAATGCTGTTGCGATCCTGCATCTGAGATAACCCGCCAACTCCAATCTCCTTGAGGTGGTCTTTGTAGCCTGAATTTAACTTCTGTTCTCTGCTGCATCTCTAGAGGTGGATCTAGGGGAAGAAATGCAGAACCCCAGTGCAAACGTGGTTCGTGGGGTGCAGTTGATAACCATTTGTCTCCTAACTGCATAGCAAACCAGCCTGCCCAACCATGACATAGATTTGTTTCGTCGATTTGATATATTTTTTCGACATTGCAGTTAGTACTTTTAGACTTATAAAAGTCCATTGCTAATAGCTCTATAGGCTCGGCTAAATACTTCGCATGAGCTAATTCCGAGCGGGTAAAGTAAATCGCCTGACCAGCATATTTTCGCGCTTCGCTATGATCAATCCCAAAGTGGAGTTCAGACCAACAGGCTATATTAGTCTGATACATTTCTGGTGCGAAAACGGGAACAGCTTCCATTCTCGCTGCGCTGGGAATCATGACTCCTCCTGGTCTCAAATATTTATCCCTGGCATAAAATAGGGAGGGTAAGAGATCCTCTTGGAGCAAGAAATTACCTGTGAACACAGAGATAATTACGTCTACTTTTTCAGGTAAGTCTACTTTCTCGATTTTGCCCTTGAGACATTTAAAACGTTCTCCGTAGCCATTCTGTCGAGCAATATCTTTTGCTACTTGGATTGTCGCTTCTGGGTCTACAGCATAAACTTTTTTCGCCCCTAGCTGAGCTGCCAATAGCCCGAGAATACCAAGACCAGCACCCAAGTCAAGAACCACACTGTCAGGGGTAATTACTTGTTTCAGAGCATCATAGTAAGCCTGATTGCGACGTGCATCGAGAGTCATATTTTGTTGACCCCAAACGGAAGCATAATTCATAGCTGTTTTACCTCACTGCCTAAAAACTCATAAACCTGGGGTAATTTTTCAAACTCACGAGGATAGTAAAGTCTACGTACAGAAGCTTGCTGCACCAGATTGGTATAGGCATCAAACAATTCAGGATGAACAGAAATTAAATCGTAAGCATAGTAACTATGAGGCAGCAATTCAAACACTGCTTGACTAGGAGACAATCGCTCTGAATATATCTCTGCTGCTGGTTCTGCCAGCAGATAAATTAACTTTAGAGGAACTAAATCATCATGAATGGTTGCACCCAACTCCTGTGGCTCAAAAAATGTTTTATATTCTGTTGGTGTTCCACCTTCCAATCCCAAACTTTTCGCCGTATGGGCATAAAGTTTGATACGCGGATTTCCAGGATAGGTTTTTCCTTGTTGATCGACTACTAGTACATCATCAGTTACGAAGCCTGAACCGCATGATGCACAGTAGGTGCTAAGAGTAGATTTTCCTTTCCCAGAATGACCTGCAAAAGCGATCGCCTGGGAATCAATAGAAACGGCATTGGCGTGAATAGCCACCTGATTTTGGAGACTCAAACAGGCTCCCGTAATTACTGATGTCAAACCTAAAGTTAGACTTCCTGCAATTTCAGATGTACGAGAACGTTCTTTGACTAAAATCTTAACCTGTTTACCATTACTGTCAATCCAGGCTCCTAGTTCATCTGTCCAGTAGATCCAATACCGCTGTGCTTGATAGCTTCCCTTAGCAGCCTTGCCAAAACTATTGAGATCGTTCGCTTCCGGAAAAGATGATACATAGTCGAGGCTCACATCTACCTATTTGTTGCCACAGCTTATTTCCTTGGTTACAAATTCTAAAACATTGGAGAGCTTCACTTGATAAATTCAAACTTTAAAAATTATTAATTTTCGAAGCATCTTACATTTTTTAAAGTTTGAATTTATCAAGTGAAGCTCT
>JBCBEA010000045.1:0-13201 GCA_038529195.1 Cyanobacteria bacterium J06600_6 | reverse complement strand
CCGTGACGTTGGAAAAGCTGTCGCCAATGCTTTCTTCTCCCTGCTGAACTCGTTTCGCTACGGGTTCTGGCAGAATACTGAGCAAGAGTTCTTCATTCTCTTCGTTTTTCTCTCGGACTAGTTTCTTTTGATGATCTAGCTTATCAACCATATCGTTAAAAGAATTTCCCAGTTCGCGAAACTCATCTTTCGATTTAATTTTGAGCTTAACATCAGTACTACCTTTGCCCACCTGGCGAAAACCATCAATTAAGGTGCGAATTGGACGTACAAAATAATAGGACAGCAGGGAAGATATTAACGTAACCAGCAGCACGATGATGGCGGTGGCTAGCAATACTTTTCTTTGGAACGCTTTGATCGGCTCAAATGCTTCGGAAGTATCAATTTGAGCATTAATAATCCAGTCCAAACCATCTAGCTCTAAAGGTCGATAGGCGCTGAGCGTATCTTGTCCACGATAGTCTTTGACAACCGTAAACCCTGTTTGATTGTCCAATGCCTGCTCAATTGCTGGAGTATTGACTGTCTGATTGAGAATCGTCGTGTTTAATTTTCTGATACTCTCAATTTCATCTTTGGGTAGTCCCTGAGCCTCTACGGCTTCAAAATAAGCTTCAGGCTGCTCGATTAGAAAGCGAGAACCGCTTCTCATGCCGTAATCTGAGCCAATCAGGTAAGTTTCGCCAGTTTCCCCCAAACCGTTTTGCAGCCAGTTCCGTTCGCTGGTCATGATGCGATTAATTTCATCAATCGAGAGCTGCAAAGCTAGGACTCCAATGAGTTTTGAGTCGTCAAAAACTGGGCTGGCGACAAAAGCAGCAGGAGTACCATAGGATGCACTATAGGGTTCAAAATCAGAAATAGAGACAAAATCTTTGTTTCTACCCTTAGAAGCCTGTTTTACTACTTCAGCGAGGCTACTGCTCGCATAAGGACCGTTGAAAATATTGGTGGCAAAATCTGTTTCTTTTTCGACAGAATATAAAATATCGCCCGTTTCAGCATCAATTAAAAATAGGTCGTAATAGTTAAACCGTTCGGCGAAATTACGGTAGACGGGCTGAATTCGGCTGTGAACCTGACTATATTTACTACCATCATTAGCTCTGTTCAGAAATTCCCGATCGCCCGTCGGATTGGTATTAGCGACAATATAGTTATACTGCAGGTAACGACCAGCGGTATTTTGAGGAAAATAAGAATACAGCAGTGGTTTCCCTTCGGTATTTTGCTCTAGTCGCGGTAAAAAGTTCTGATTATAAAATTCCTTGAGGCGATCGTTCCAAGAAATCTCAAGGGAAAGATCTTCTAATTCCTGATAGGCAATTTTGAGTTCCTTAACCGCATCCACAACACTACCAAACTCACTAATAGTCTGTACTTGAGAACGTACCGTATCGAAATAATTCTCAATTTCTGCAGCCTTAACTTCCCGCAGACTAACTAGCTGGTTTTGAATACTATTATTAAGAGCTTGGCGACCGTTATTATAACCAACATATGCGATCGCCATAATTGAGCTGATACACACACTCAGCAGCATCAGCATCAACTTTGACTGAATACTTAGTTTCTGAATCAACTTGCTATATTCCTTTTTGTTATTAATAAAGCCATAGAAGTAATCATAGTAATATAAGAAGCCGCACAAACAACAATATTTGTTGGCAAGGAGTCATGTAGGCTAGTTTCGTTTGTACTGAGTTACAGATCTTTGGCTTTTCAATTAACTCGCCTAACTCGCCAAAACTGAATCAGAGCTTGATTAAGCAAGGCTAAAAATTAATTGAGTCCCTAAAGAATGTAACATAGGAAAACAAGCGACCTCGACTAAAATAGTTTCATGTCCTTAGCCAAGTCTGAAAAGCAGAAGCGCAGTATTTCACTAACTAGAATATGGCTGTGGCTAGGAATCTTTGTAATTCTAGTTTTTTTCCTCGCTCCTATTGCGTGGCAAATACTTACCTCGGTTAAATTAAATCGAGATATCTCAGCAATTCCAAATGTCTATTTTCCCAGCGAATTTACCTGGGAGCATTATGCTCAGCTATTTAGCCGTCGTCCGTTTCTAACCTACGTTTTTAACAGTGCTCTAGTTGCCAGTATCTCTACTGTTCTCTGCCTCGTATTGGGTGCTCCTGCTGCCTATGCTCTGACGAGAATGAACCTGCCAGGTGAAAAGTTAATCCTGACGGGAATCTTGATTATTACTTTATTTCCTTATGTACTGTTGTTTTTAGGACTCTTAGAAATAGTTAAAGCAGTTGGCTTAGGCAATAATTATCTAGCCTTGATTATTCCCTACACAGCAATTAATTTACCCCTCACAATTTTGGTCATGAGGAGTTTTTTCCAGCAGCTTCCCCAGGATTTAGAAGATGCCGCAAAGATAGATGGCTACAAGACATGGGGTATGCTAGTAAATATCCTGCTGCCAATGACTCTGCCTGCCTTAGCAACGACAGGGATTCTAACCTTTATTTTTGCCTGGAATGAGTATATTTTTGCCTTGACTTTCATTACCGAAGAAGCAAAAAAGACTATTCCTGTCGCTACTGCCCAATTGGGAGGCGCAAGTCTGTTTGATATTCCTTACGGACCGATCGCTGCTGCCACAGTTTTGGGTACTCTACCATTGGTAATTCTTGTTTTAGTTTTCCAACGCCAGATCGTTCAGGGGTTAACCGCAGGCGCAGTCAAAGGCTAGAGTGCTGCAAGTAGTTGCGAACGATCAAACCTTCGAAGTAATCAGTGTCAATTTTTGAAGTTGTCTCAAAATGTATATATCCGAAAGTGATAAAAGTCTGATTCGCCAGCTAATTGAGCAGCAGCTACAGGCATTCAAAGCAAATGATTCGGAAACAGCTTTTGCTTTAACCAGTCCCAAAATTCAGAGTAGCTGTACTCCCCATAACTTTATTCAAGAGCTTAGTGCGGAGTACAGTGCAATTGTGCATTCTCGTTCGATTGTGTTTCAAGACTTCACTCTGGTCAAAAACTTTCCCGCCCTCGTTTCAATGGTGATGGATCAAGAAGGTAAATTGAAGAAGGCGATTTTTGTCGTACAGCATCAACAGGACTACACTTGGCGCGTTCATGGTTATGAATTGGCGGGAATTAACGAGAAAATTGTTTAGTTAGGAATTGAGGATTGATGACAAGTTATCTCCCAAGATAAAGCTTCGCATTATTTGTTAATTGCTTTTTACCTACTACCTACTACCTAAAATTTTAGCCAGTTAGTTGATCAAAATATGCAATAACTCGATCGCGATCCTGCTTGAGCTTTTCTATCGTTGCTTTATGAGTTTCATTTGTCTCTCTTAGCTCTTCTAATTTATTTTGGGCGATGGCGATCGCCTGATTATATTGCTGCTGATGAGACTGAGATGCTTGGTCAACAGCAACAGTAATAGTTTGAGCTAAATAACTGACGATGGTTCTAACCAAACTTTGATATTTTTGGTCGGCGATGCGCTTTAATTCTTTAGTCTGCTGTTTGAGCTTATTTTTTTTAATGCTTTGACCCGTAATTAAATTGATAATCTGAAAAATAATAATCATGAAGCCAATGTATTTTCCCGTACCCAAATAAAGCCAGGTAGATAAATAAATTGCCATTCCAACTAAAGTTGAGATAAACAGTCGAAACCAACTGCTTTGAGTAAAGCTATAGTCAAAAGGTATTCTGCTATTAATTTCTAGACAGTAAGGATCGATAACCTGCTGAATATCTAAACTCGGTGCTGCAACTAAAGAGAATGAGATTGGGAATTCAACGTCTAATAACGGCTTGATTTTGGCTAATTCTGCCTCGCTTCGTTCCAGTAAAAGCTCTAATCCTCCAGTTCCATAAACAGAATTTATCTTCGACCACTGTTGGACTAAAATATCATCAACCCGTTGCTGACATAGTTCTAAAATATACTCACGTAGTAAGGGTTGTTGGGCAAACTGCGTCAGAATTAGATGCAGGTAGCTGTTTCCTGGTTCGGTAACAATTTTCACCTCGGCAGAATTAATTAACTGCTGAAAGTTAAAAATTAGACCATCAATCGCAAAAGGATTGAGCAGGTCAGTTTTTTCATGATTAACAGCCTGTTTGATATCTCTAACTAGCTGCTGTCTAAACTGGTTTAGGGACTGGATATCTTGCCGAAACGTCTGTTGATATAGATGTAGGGGTTGACCAGCAAAATAGTCCGCATTAATTTGCTTGATTGCCTGCCATAAATCAGTTGTCTCTTGATTGAAGAAGCTTCTGACTGCTTGGAGAATCTCATGGATGATTCTGCTCTGTCGATTGTTTATTATCTGAGGTGCTAAATTAATTAGCGATCGCTGATAGAGATCAAGTTCACTTGGGAGATCGAGATCGATTAGACAATTACAGGATAATGGCAGCAAAATATCCCCAAAATCATCTAAATTCTGTTGCCAATTATCAGTTTTAGTGATGTCAGAATTTGCCTTACTTTTCTGAACCAAAATTAGCAGATCGATACTTTGTTTTTGAGCCAGTTCAATTAATTTATAGTGATGATCGCGGATTTCCTGTTTTTCTGAGTAAATTAAACAAATTAAGTCACAATTATCTAATATTTGACGTATTTTACTAATTGGAGCGACAGTTTCAAACTGATAAAGCGATCGCAGTTCTGCATTTGCCTGATGTTTAGTCAGCAAGCTTTTGGCTAGGGGCGCAGAAGGACTAACAATTTTAATCAGGGGTTTATTTTCTGGTTTTAGGCGATCGCCGATGGTATCTAAGGTATCAATCAGGATTTGATAACGAGGCTGAGTGTCTAGTTTTTTACTTAAAAGCTCTTTGGCTTGTCTGAGTGGCGATAACTGTGGCATGTGACAGGCGATCGTTTTTACTCATTTCCCTACTATCTAACCACCGCTAACAGGAGGAATCAAGACTATTTCGTCTCCATTGTGTAAGGTAGTATCCGCTGGGACAAACTGCAAATTCACACCAAAGCGCGTAACTTTTCGCCACTGTTCAATTTGAGGCTGTTGCTCAATCAAAGATTCTAAGACCTGTCCTACTGTTGTCTCAGGTATCAAAGCCATATCTAATTCTGGCGTACCAAACACTTCCTGATAGACGGCAAAAAGCTTTACCTTAACCTGAATCTTACTTTCCTCATCCTTCATCCCTTATCCCTCATCCCTAATCTTGACCTTCCTCATCCTTCATCCTTCATCCCTCATCCCTAATCTTTACTCCTCTACCTGGTAGCCAAACTCTGCCAAACGCAAACGTGACTGTCGCCATTTTGGTTCAACTTTAACAAATAACTCTAGATGAACCTTACCTGCAATTAGCTTCTGAATCTGCTGTCTAGCTGACGTACCAATGGTTTTGAGCATACTGCCTTTTTTGCCGATCAAAATTCCCTTTTGAGAACTACGTTCAATATTAATCGCTGCGTTGACCTTGGTGATTTTGGGCATTTCCACAATTTTTTCAATCGTAATCGCCACTGAATGGGGAATTTCCTGGCGGGTATGGAGCAATATTTGTTCGCGAATCAGTTCGGCAATAATAAAACGCTCTGGCTGATCGGTAACTAAGTCAGGTGGATAGTAATAAGGACCCGTTTCTAGCTTGCCAATCAAAGCCTGCTGCAAATCTTGGGTTCCCGTTCCTGCCGTGGCAGAAAACTTGACCGTAGACCAGTTAGTATCGGCAATTAAGTCAGCATAAGTATCATCAATAAACTGACAGTTAGCCGGCTGGAGATCGACCTTGTTTAATCCTAAAACTACGGGAGTGTCAATTCTTTTGAGGATCTCAAAAATAAAGCGATCGCCCGTTCCCGCCTCGCTAGAGCTATCCACCACAAATAAAACTAAATCGACAGACTTAATGGCGGTTTTGGCATTTTGTACCAGAACTTTGCCTAATTCGTGATGGGGTTTGTGTATCCCTGGAGTATCGACAAAAATAATCTGAGCTTCGGGAGTAGTTAAAATGCCCCGTAGACGGTTGCGAGTAGTCTGTGCCACAGGAGAAGTAATTGCAATTTTCTGCCCGATTAAATGATTCATCAGGGTTGATTTGCCGACATTGGGTCTACCGACGATCGCAATAAAACCCGATTTGAAATCTGGCGCAGCAACGGGGATTGTGGTTACAAGGCTGTTGAGATCTGTGATGCTGGGTTCTGCTGGTGGAGTATTTATTTCGGAGGAATCCATTTAGTATTAAAAAAGCTTATAGCTTATAGCTTATAGCCTAGAGCCACGAACTAGTTAGCTCAAAATAAAGTCTAGTAAAGCAACAACGATCTTAACAATCGAGGATATCCATGACGTATTCTCCCTGATTGACACATTGATTGGTTGAAATATCAAAAACGATGCCTGACGTTTCTGCCTGAACCGTAATAAGTTCTGGAGTCTTGCCCTGCTTGTTGAAACTCAAAAGCTGATAAATTGGTTCTCCCGATTTTACTTTAGTCGTCAGAGGTAATCTAGACCTTACCATTCCCCCGGTCGGCGCGTAATAACTATTTATTTTCTGTTTGTTTACTAGGGTAACGCTACTAGTATCTGCTGTTCCTGGCAGCATCTGTTTATAGGTCAAATAATTTTTAATTCCCCTAACTCCTAGCGCCACGGAATCGGGATTCATCACCATTCCTCCTCCTAATTCTAAAGTCCAGGCTTCCACATCAAACTTCACTTCTTTGCCCAAGCTGCTCAATTCCCGCTCTAAAGCTAACCAGGGTTTTAAAAATGCCTCATCAAAGGCATCACCATCATATGTGTCCATTAACAAGCCATATTCCAGCAGTAGATACTTGATGCTGTCGAGTCGTTCACGAAAGCCAAAGGTATAGTCGATCGCCTGATTGCTAGAGCTATGGATATCAATTACGTAATCAGCATCTAAACATAAAGACTGTAGCTGATAACGATACTGTCGGCTGACGGTGGCGCTACGGGGTAAACTAAGGCGCTTTTGTTCCTGCTCCCAAGCTTGCTCGATTTTTGCCAGATAATTACGACGAATCTCGGCTACGGGTAAATCTAGCTGTGAGCGCGCAAATTCTCCCAAATCATCAGCTTCTTGTTCATAATCCCAAAAAATACGATTCCAGTTCTTGCCGTCATAGCTATTAAATCTTCCCGTCGAAAAGAAATGCGATCGCTGATTAACCCCCAACGGATTACAGACAGGCACTAACCAAATTTCTCCCTCCAGGCGATCGCTTTCAATAGTTGAGAGATGTTCGATCAGCTGCCCAATTACCGCATTTCCGACAATTTCTGCCCCGTGTAGATTTGCCTGAATGTAGGCTTTTTTGCCAGGGCGATCGCCTTTAAACTTATAGACTTGAAGAGACAAGATATCGCCAGATGCTAGCTTAAGCAGTTCAATTGTGGAAATTTCGGGAATCATTTATGTTTATTTGTCCATCACGTTTCTACAACAGTTTTACAACAGCAGACACTACTACAAAACTATTTTTCCTCAAGATTATCTTCTTTCTTGCTAATTCTTAATTCCCGTTGAACCGATACCCTGAATAAACTGCTTTTGACCGATTAAAAACAAAACTAAGACAGGAACAGTCGCAATCACCACCGCTGCCATTAATAGCGACCAATCGCTAGTAAACTGCTCTTGAAATGCCGATAGGGCTAGCTGTACCGTGCGTAATTCAGGGCGGGTAGTAAATACTAACGGTTTAAATAAATCGTTCCACTCGCCAATAAAAGTAAATAAAAACAAAGTGACGATCGCCGGACGAGCAAGAGGTAACATGATCTGAGTCAATATCTGCCAGCGATTTGCACCATCTAAAGCAGCAGCCTCTTCTAACTCCACGGGAATGCTTGCAAAATACTGGCGCATTAAGAAAATGCCAAAGCCATTGGCTGCGGTGGGCAAAATTAAAGACCAGTAGCTATTAATTAAATTTGCCCACTTGAGCACCACAAAAATAGGAATTACCAGCAGCTGAAAGGGAATGACCAGAGTCGCCAGAATCAATAATAATATTGCCTGTTTACCTCTAAATTTAAGCCTAGCTAAAGCATATCCCGCCAGTGCTGAGGTAATAATCTGTAATGCCGTAACGCTCAAGGCAACGATGGTTGAGTTGGTGAAAGCGAGTAAAAATTCGCCCTGCTGCCAAGCCTGCTGATAGTTATCCAGAGTGAATTTACCATCAACGGTGGTTAAGGATGCCTGCAACACCACCAGTAAAGGATACAGAATTGCGATCGCACCGAAGATTAAGCCAATTAAAATTAACAGGTTAGTCCTGGAAAGAGATCCGAATGGCGATCGCTGTTTCATATAATTAGAGAGAGGTTACCTTTGCCATAGCCTACATTATCCCTCTGCAAAATTGAGCTGAATCAAAAAAAGAACCGGTCTTAGATGCTCGATGCTTCAATCTTCAGGCTAAGGCTCACCTAATCTTACTTTGTCGTCCAGAACTAGTAGCTGTAACGATTATCTGGTATCACAATCGTATATTTCCCCATCAAGCACCCAAAATCATGCAATACTGATCTTCATAGGTAAAGTCCCCTTTTTTAGCTATTTTTAGCTAGCTTTAAATCAAGAGCATCGGCGCAACACTACACGAAAAACATGAGCAAGAAGCGAGTATTATCAGGAATCCAAACTACTGGAAACTTACATTTAGGCAACTATCTGGGTGCAATTCGCAACTGGGTAGACATCCAGCAGGAATATGATAATTACTTCTTTTTTGCCGATCTCCACGCGATCACCGTACCTCATGACCCGAAAGTACTTGCAGAGAATACCCTTAAGATGGCTGCGGTATATTTAGCTAGCGGTATCGATCTTGAATGCTCGACTATTTTTGTTCAATCTCATGTGACTGCTCATAGTGAGCTTGCCTGGCTGCTTAACTGTGTAACTCCTCTTAACTGGCTAGAAAGAATGATCCAGTTTAAGGAAAAGGCAGTTAAACAGGGGGAAAACGTTGGTGTTGGTCTACTAGACTATCCCGTACTGATGGCAGCAGACATTTTACTTTACGACGCGGATAAAGTTCCCGTTGGTGAAGACCAAAAGCAGCACCTAGAATTGACCAGGGATATTGCAGGTCGAGTTAACGACCAGTTTGGCAAGAAAAAGCATTATATTCTAAAAGTTCCCGAACCGATGATCCGCAAGGAAGGGGCAAGGATTATGAGTTTAACGGACGGGACAAAAAAAATGTCTAAGTCCGATCCTTCTGAGCTTAGTCGTCTCGATATTCTCGATCCTCCAGACGCAATCAAGCGCAAGATTAAAAAGTGCAAGACAGATCCAGTCAAAGGTTTAGCTTTTGACGATCCAGAGCGTCCTGAATGCAATAATTTGTTGACCTTATATCAAATTTTGGGCAATAAGACCAAAGAAGAAGTTGCAGCGGAATGCCAGGATATGGGCTGGGGACAGTTTAAGCCATTACTCACTGAGACGGCGATCGCAGCTTTAAAACCGATCCAAGATAAATATCATGAGCTAATGGATAACCAAGACTATCTAGATTCTGTCTTAAAAGATGGTGCAGATAAAGCTGGGCAAGTAGCAGATCAAACCTTAACTAGAGTCAAAGATGCAATGGGATTTTTACCACCTCGTTAAATAGAGAAATTTAGCAGCCAGAATTCCTGAGAAAACAATAAAAAATAATTTTTAAAAATCAATCATAACTAACCTGAACTGACTAAATGACCAACATTCTTCGACAGGCAGTAGTCGATAAAAAATTTTTACTGACGGCGGAAGTTGCCCCACCAAAAGGAGGCAACCCAGATCGGATGCTGGAGGTAGCAGCAAAGCTTAAGGGGCGAGTTCACGCGGTTAACGTTACTGACGGCAGTCGCGCAGTACTAAGAATGTCTTCTATTGCTGCTTCTACAATTTTGTTGCAGCACAGTATTGAACCAGTTTGCCAGGTTGCATGTCGCGATCGCAACTGCATTGGTTTACAGGCAGATCTGATGGGTGCTTATGCTTTAGGTATCCGCAATGTTCTGGCTTTAACAGGAGATCCAGTCAAGGCAGGCGATCATCAAAAGTCGAAACCCGTATTTGAATTAGAATCAGTCAGGCTCCTAAAGTTGATTACTAAACTCAATAGTGGCATGGATTTTAACGATAAGTCGATGCCTGATGATGCCTTGAATCTGTTTCCTGGTGCGGCGGTAGATCCACAGTTAAAAAGCTGGTCAAGTCTACAGCGGAGATATGAAAAAAAGCTAGAGGCAGGAGCGCAGTTTTTCCAGAGCCAGATGATTACTGATTTTGATAAACTAGACAAATTCATGGCTCAGATTGCTTCAATTAGCGATAAGCCAGTTTTAGCGGGCATATTTCTCTTAAAATCGGCAAAGAATGCCAAGTTTATCAATAAATACGTTCCTGGAGTCGATATACCCGACAGCATTATCGAGCGTTTAGCGAATGCAGATAAACCCCTAGATGAAGGCGTGAAAATTGCAGCCGAACAGGTAAAGCTAGCTCAAACCATGTGTCAGGGTGTACACCTAATGGCAGTGAAGCGAGAGGATCTAATCCCCGAAATTTTAGATCGTGCCGGAATCCAGCCTCTATCTAGCAACAAAGCTGATTAAAGAGGGCAGCAGAAGGCAGAAGGCAGAGGGCAGAAGGTTAGAAGGTTTATGATTAGAAATACCTACTTGTTGGGAATAACTATCTGCATAAAAAAAAGAGGCTAACATCACTACTAACCTCAAATAATTTAACTGTTACGAAATCTGAAAATCTGCGGTTTACCCCCCTGCAACGGCAGGAACGATACTAACCTCATCACCATCGTTGAGAGCGGTATCTGTACCCTGTAAGAAACGAATATCTTCGCTATTTACATAAAGATTAAGGAAACGACGGGGTTTACCGCTTTCATCGCAAATACGGGCTTTGATGCCGGGACAGTTGCTTTCCAGAGCCTCAATTAGCTCGTCGATGTTACCGCCATCACAATCAATGGTGGCTTGGTTGTTAGTAAACTTTTGCAGTGGAGTTGGAACTAATACTTTAACGGTCATGATCGATTGAAGTAATAAATAATAAATGAAATTTGCCCATAGCCCTAAACTGCATAGTTAGCCAGATACTATCGGCAAACAAGAATTAAACGCTAGTTTGTTGCCATTCCAAGCGTTCTAAAGTGCGAGAACGTTCTAGAGCACGCTCAAAGCTCTCTAGTTTTGGTTCTATAGTTAGTGGCTCACCGACATATCCTTGAACCGCTTCCTGAGTTTTCAAGCCATTACCTGTGATATAAACAACGGTTTTCTCGTCAGGATTGATTTTACCTGCTTCAACCAATTTTTTCAGAACGGCAATAGTCGTACCGCCAGCAGTTTCCGTGAAGATTCCTTCTGTTTCTGCCAGTAGCTTCATGCCTTCAATAATTTCAGCATCGGTAACGTCTTCAATATTACCGTTAGTTTTACGAGCAACTTCTAGAGCATAGTAGCCATCAGCAGGATTACCGATCGCAATTGATTTAGCGATCGTATTGGGTTTCACAGGGGTGACAAAGTCTCTGCCTTCTTTAAATGCCTGGGAAATAGGAGAACAGCCTTCGGCTTGAGCGCCACTAAAGCGAACCTGCTTGTCTTCGACTAAACCTACTTTGACGAACTCGTTAAAGCCTTTATAGATTTTGGTGAATAAAGAACCAGATGCTAGAGGCGCAACAATATGGTCTGGTAGTTCCCAGCCTAGCTGCTCGGCGACTTCATAACCGAGGGTTTTTGAACCTTCGGAATAGTAAGGACGGAGGTTAATGTTGACGAAACCCCAGCCGTAACTATTACCAACTTCGGAACAAAGGCGGTTTACCTGGTCGTAGTTGCCTTTAACCGCCATGAGAGTTGGGTTATAGATCAGAGTACCCATGATTTTTCCTGCTTCTAAATCTGCAGGAATAAATACGCAGCAGTCCATACCTGCATGAGCAGCGATCGCCGCAGTGGAGTTGGCTAAGTTACCAGTACTCGCACAGGAAACAGTAGAGAACCCTAGCTCTCTGGCGCGGGTAAGAGCGACGGATACAACCCGATCCTTGAAGCTCAAGGTAGGCATGTTAACCGCATCGTTTTTGATATAAAGATTTTTGAGACCCAGACGACGAGCCAAACGGTTGGATTTGACCAAGGGAGTCATACCCGTACCTACATCAATCGGATTTTCGCTCTCTACAGGCAAAAATGCTTTGTAACGCCAGATTGAATTAGGACCCGCTTCAATAGTTTCGCGACTAACTTGGCGACGAATTTCGTCATAGTCATAAGCTACTTCTAAAGGCGAAAAAGTTTCTTCGCAAACGTTTAAAGCTTTAAGAGGATACTTCACTCCACCTTCTTTTGACACTAGGTGAGTAAATGTACGCCCTTTAGCAGTTTTGATGGGTGTCTGAGTCATGATTTAACATTTATTTCGTCAACAGTAATTGGATACTATCACGGCTAAAAAGATGGAGTCAACTATATCCGACTTATTTAGTCGGGATTAAAATCAAGGTAAAAAAAGCCAAGTAAAAGCTTTGCAGGGACAAGGATATAGCTATTGCAAATAGGAATTATGGAACTGAAATTAGCAGAGACTCTGACAAATAATTAATCGCCGATCCCTAATCCCCATAACAAAAATCCTCAAGGGTACAAGAATTAATTAAAACGACTATGTTAGAGATTAAACGCAGAGATAATTTGGGTTGCAAATATACTTAGGTTGTAAATATACATTTAACGCTGGGGTGCTTCGGATAAGGCTCTCATCACGGCATAATAAGCAGACTTAGGCTGATAATTGCGATCAAAAAGCAGCGGTCTTTCTGCGTTACCATCAGTTCTTTTCGACCAGTCCACTGTGGAAAGCCAGGTTTTGGCGTCAGATAGTCCCCAACTGACAATCATTTCTACCGCAGTATTAAGTATATGAACTGCGGTATTAAACTCGGCTGGTTGATTAATCCTGATGAGCAAACTGTAGAGATTTATCGTTTAGGTCAAGATCTAGAAATAGAAAAAAATCCTGGCAGTCTATCAGGTGAAGACGTGTTGCCAGGATTAACAGTCGATCTAGCGGAAGTTCTTAGCTAGCGATCGCTTTTTGAGTATTTTGAGATTAAAAACATAGTTATTTCCCACCTACCTGCACATTAGGAGACTGGATTAC
>JBCBEA010000044.1:0-13222 GCA_038529195.1 Cyanobacteria bacterium J06600_6 | reverse complement strand
GAAAAGAAATACCCGTTGAACGCAGATCGTAGTCCTCGACAATTTTGCGCCACTGTCCTGCTACCAGTTCCCAATACTCATTAAACTGTTCTGAGTTATGAGGTAGAGGATATTTACTCTGCTGCTGATTTTTGAGATAGTCTACATACCAATTCCACTGGTAGACCATTTCTGCACCCAGTAAAGGCGTTTCCGCATTAATTTCTAGTAGCTTTACCTCTCCTGTTTCTGTCAACGCCAAATCGTAGCGAGTACACAAAGCAAGATCTTCGACTGGATCGATGCGATCCCAACTAAGCTTGAGTGCTTGCCAGTATGCAGAAGGAATTTTTAAACTTGCCAAACGGCGATCGACCTCACCTTCTTCTTCTTCGGTAAAAAACCAGTCGAGAAACTCAACACACATTTCTCCCAGTGCTTCTGTGGCATTGACGATCGCCTTTTCTTCGGCTTTAGAAAACTGAACTGCAAAAGGTTGAGAGATGGCTTCGATCCAATATTCCTGACTGAGATCGCTTAAAACATCGGCTTGATAGGCATTATCGCGAACATGCTGCTGCCAATTGCGACGACGAGCTACTTTAATTCCTTTCATTAGCTAAAGCAAAAATAAACATTACTGTTTTGATACACCAGTTGTTGGCAGAAAAATTGTTGTCAATTATCAATTGTTAATTTTCAACTGCTTTAAGGTTACTTTCCGCCTCTACCCGTTCTCTTGTAAGTAGAACCAAAACCTTTGCGACCTCTGCCCTTGACTGCGCCTCTAGCTGGCTTACTTTTTGGTCTAGTAGTTCGAGTTTTTGAGCGAGTATTCGTTTTTCTGCTATTGGGAGTAGTGCTATAGTTCGATTTCCTATTTGTGCTGGGAGTTATTGATCGCGGAATAGATACTCTTCCAGTACGCGATCGATTAAAGCTTCTACCCGATGGTGTAACTACTCTGCCTGAATCTCGGCTGTAATAAACCGTTCGCGGACGATAAACCCGATGTCTAGTGCCACCACGATAGATATAAACATAGTCGGGACGACCATAATAGTAATATGCTCCACCAAAAGCTGGACGATAGCCAACAGAAGTAGATTCGCAGCGATAGCCTGCATTCTCGCATTCATAGCGATTTCTATATACAGGCGCATCCTGTTCATGAGCTTCCTGCGCTGCCTGAATTTGCGCCTCACAATTCTCTGTCTGTATTTCTGGTGCTACAGGAGGAGTAGATAACTTTCCCGTTTCGTGTGCCTGAAGCAATACCTGATACTCTTCATCCTGTTTTGTAACATCTAGGCGACACTGTTCGGCAGTTTCATAAAATACCGCTTCTTCCTGATCCGCATTGATATTTACAGCATTGCTCGAATTATTAGTAGATCGCTTTTTTACCTGACCCTTATTACTAACACAGCCAGACATCAAAACAGCAAAACTAGCCGTAATCGCCAAAAACTGTTGAACCTGCTTGCGCCTAATCGAGCGTAATTTTAGCTCGGCAGGATTGAATTTTTTAGACATTTGTCAAAATTCTTTTCTCTAAACTAGAACTAGTATGCCCATCTATAGTTATTACGATTAGCTAGAGATATTCATGTAGTGTATTAGCGTTCTGGATAGGGCTATGAGTCTTAAGTAGCAGCTTTCCTAATCTCTATTACATTTTGTTGAACAAAAAATCTTAAACAGGAAAGGCGATCGCATTATTCGTGTCTTACTCAATCTTTTAAATCCAATAACTCTTTAGCAGTTTGCTGAACATCATCATTTTCATCCTACGTCAGGTGTAATAGGCGATCGCTGCTTAGTTGGAGATTGCAAGCTACAGAATTAAGTAAGATAATCGTGGTCGAGCTTGATTTTAAACAGATAGATGGAATCATTAACAAGGTTTATCAGTCAGAAATTGAAACTGGAAAGCTAAAGGTGTTTTTCCAGGATGAATGTCATTTGCTTTGAGGTCAAACTAAGCAAAGAATTACAGTTCCCATCACTAATGAGAGACAAAAGCAAACCTATTATTGTTGATGCTATCAAGTAGTTATCAGGTGGGGGAAAAACAAGTCAAATTAAAAGATTATTTTTACCCACCACCACAAATATAACTATGCAGAAACGTTAACTTCCTGATAGGTAGGAAAGTCGGTATAGCCTTTTGCACCAGGAGAATACCAGATATCTAGTTCGGCATCGGGATTTAGTTCCCAGTTATTCATAAAACGGGCTACCAAATCAGGATTGCTGATATAGGCTCTACCAAATGCTACTAGATCTGCGTTGTCATCAGCGATCGCTTTTTCGGCAGCTTGTCGGTCGTAGCCACAGTTGCCGATTAGTACACCATCATATATTTTTCTAAATTCGGCGATCGTCATCGCCTCACCCAGTTCATGAAAACCAAAAGCCAAACCGTCAAGTAGGTGTAAATATGCTAACCCGTAGCTATTTAGCTGGGTGGCGACGTAGGTAAAAGTTTCACGGTAGTCAGGCGAACCCATATCGTTAAAACTACCGTTGGGTGAAAGTCGAACTCCAACATTACCTCCATCCCAAACGGTCAGCACAGCTTCTACGACCTCTTGTAAAAAGCGATAACGATTCTCAATGCTGCCACCGTATTTATCTGTGCGCTGGTTCGTTTTGGACTGAAGAAACTCGTCAATTAGATAGCCGTTTGCCCCATGTATCTCTACACCGTCAAAACCCGCCCCTTTGGCATTAGCTGCTGCTTGACGATATTCTTCGACTACCCTGGGGATTTCTTCGATATCCAAGGCTCTAGGAGTTTCATAAGGCTTTTTGCCATCAGGAGTATGTGCCTCCGTACCTGAAATTGCGATCGCCGATGGAGCAATGGGTAAATCGTTGTTTGGTTGAAAACTGCTGTGAGAAGCTCTACCTGTATGCCAAAGCTGAAGATATATTTTTGAACCGCCTTTGTGTACGGCATCAATCGTTTGTTTCCAACCTTCTATTTGCTCGGCAGTATAAATTCCTGGGCTGTGTGTCCAGCCATATCCCTGTTCTGAGATCGCTGTACCTTCAGAAATAATTAGACCTGCACCCGTACGTTGACCATAGTATTCTGCCATTAAAGCATTAGCTGTTCTGGACTCTCCCGCGCGTCCGCGAGTTAGAGGAGCCATGACTACACGGTTTTTGAGAGACAAGCCTTTATCTATCGAACTGAGAAGATGAGGGACGTTAGTTTTTGAGGTCATTATGATTGTTGATTACTAATTACTGGTGAATGATGACTGATTACAATTCTTGTTTGGTAGGACGGATAATCATCTCGTTTACATCAACATCTCCAGGCTGCTGAATTGCATAGGTAATAGCTCGCGCGATCGCATCAGCATCAATTGCTATGTCGTAGAGTTGGTCTACCATTCCTGCCGTCTCTTCATGGGAAATAGTGCTGGTCAATTCTGTCGCCACCACACCAGGGGAGATATTTGTTGAGCGGATTTTACCATCGGATTCAATTCTGATACCTTCAGAAATAGCTTTGACTGCAAACTTAGTCGCACAGTATACAGTTCCTCCCGCAAATACCTTATGTCCCGCCACGGAAGAGATATTAATAATATGACCCGACTCTTGTTCGAGCATCGTTGGCATGACAGCAGAGATGCCATATAGAACACCCTTGATGTTTACATCAATCATTTTTTCCCATTCATCTACTTTATTGGCTGCTAGAGGGGAAAGAGGCATTAAACCCGCATTGTTTACCAATACATCAATGCGATCGTAAGCTAACTTTGTCGATTCTGCTAAAGCCTCTACCTGAGAACGCTCTGTAACGTCGGTAATTTGATATTTTGCCGTACCGCCAGCTTTGGTAATTTCGTCAACGATCTGCTGTAAACGCTCTTCTCTTCTGGCTGCCAGCATCAGCCTAGCACCACTTTTGGCTAATCTACGGGCAGTTGCTTCACCAAGACCACTACTTGCACCTGTAATGATTACAACTTTATTTTCAATCTCAGACATAGTTTTAAAGTTTTGACTTTTGTTTAATTAATAGTAGACCAGTCGTCTAGCAACTAATTAATGCTACTGAACATGTTGATTGAAATCAATCTAACTAGAGGTTGATTTAATTAAAACCAGATCGAACAGAATATCTACGAAAGTTTGCATCGGCAGCACTGACTTAGCCACCTTTGCCTGTAAGATTGCCCCTTCCCAGCTAGAAAGAATAAATTTAGCTAGCTCTTGTTGACGATCGCTATTAAGAGAAATTTCTTCAGCTTCTGAGGCTGCCTGCAAGCACAGAGAAAAATACTGTTCCCACTCGGCAAAAACTCGATCTAGGCGGTCGCGAAATAGTTCGTTTTGTGCCGACAATTCTTGGGCTAGATTGCCGATTAAGCAGCCGTCGGTACAGCCACTGCTTGCCATATCCGTAATTTTTAATTCAAAATAACTCCGCAGTCGAGCTAGGGGAGAATGCTGATCGTCTTTTAAAATACGTTCAAAGCGATCGCGATATTCTTGAGCAAAATCATCAACAATTGCCAAGCCAAAATCTTCTTTGCTGGCAAAATAATAATAAAAAGAACCTTTAGGAATACCAGCCGTGGTCAGAATATCGTTGAGACTGGCTGCCTTAAAACCATGTTGGGAGATTATTTCTTTGCCAACCTGAATTAATTCATCCCTTTTGTTAGTGCGTTTCATCTCTTTATCATAAATGGTCTGTAAGCTACAGATAACGATTTCAATCGAGTTCGCTAGCAATTCTAACTAGAGATAGAGTTTATACTACTGTGGCTTTAGCTATTTACCTGTGTCTCAGTTAGAGGTCTAAATTTGTTAGGGTTGAAGGCGAACAAAAATGACTGAGAAGGTGGCGTTACACATTTGGAGGATGATTTGTAAAAGTTTCTAATTCGCGGGTGGTCTTAAAAAGCTGATAGCTGATAACTATAAACACAAAGGAATAGTCCATATACAACACGCTGTGGGTCATGCGTTAAATTAGCAACGCCGAAAAAGTTTTTCAATTATGGAGGAATTGAACAATGGTCGATCTGAAGCCAGCAAAACCAAAAAAGAAGAAAACGACTATTGTTCGCCGAGGCATAAACAGTAAGCAGCTATTACTGTTAGTTCTAGTATCTATTTTGATTCATGCACTAGGATTATTTTTGTTTGCTCGATATCAACCTCCTACTCCCAGCACAAGTAGTAAAGATAGTCTGGAACCCATAGATTTTACGGTTATTCCTGAAGAATCGGTCGAAACTGTTGATGAAGATAAAATAAATGAAACCGATCAGATAAAAAATGATTTGGCGACAGAACCGCCTCCCATCCCAGAACCGCCAGCTCCTCCACCCGTAACCGAACCAGCGCCGACACCGGCCCCCGCACCCAAAGCTGTTTCTCCCCCCAGATCAGAACCAGAGCCGCTTGTAGAAGAACCAGAACCGGAGCCAATTGTCTCAGGTTCAGATAATCCAGTTCCAGCACCCGAACCTAATCCTGTCGCAACCAAATTGCCGACTAAAAGCCCGCCAGCACCGGAACCCGAAGTTCCGCCAGAAAAACCGACTAACCCTGATGGGGTAAGTACTAGCGCCAGTGATTTATTTGGAGGAGACTATGAAAAAACTCTTGCTAGCGGCGGAGATGCTTTTTTTAGCCCTGAAGCTCTTGAATATAATAGTGTCTTAAATCCTGAACAGCTAAAAGCTTTAAAGGGTATAGATTTAAGCAAATATCTCTCGGCAATGGAGTCAAAAGTTAAACCAAACTGGAAGCCAGCTTTTCGGCAGGAAGATCGTACAACAGTTTTACGCTTTAACATCGAAAAGAACGGTCAGGTAACTGGGCTTAATGTAGTTCAAAGTTCTGGTATAGCAGAAGTTGATCGCGAATCATTAGAGGCAATTGAAAAATCGGCACCCTTTGCACCATTACCCGCTAATTTTCCTCTAGATTCATTAGAAATTACCTTTAGCTTTAACATTCATGTTTACTAAGATCTGAGCTTAAATTAATGGAAACAATATTAGAACTATTTAAAAGTGGTGGAGTAGTAATGCTCCCCCTGCTAGGACTTTCAATTTATTCCCTGGCAATCATCTTAGAGCGATCGCTTTTTTGGCTTAAAACATCTCGCCAACAAAAGAAAATAATTAAACAGCTTCTGAGTTTGTATCGAGATGATCCAAACGCAGCCGACAAAATGCTCAAACGACATTTAAACCTACCGATCGCCCGCATCTTTTCAGTTGCTCTATCTTTAGAGAGATCGACACCCCAGAAGTTTAAGCTGGCATTAGAAAGTGCAGCGCAAGCAGAAATTCCCATCCTCAAACGGTTTAATAATTCTCTAGATACTGTCATTGGTGTTGCCCCTCTATTGGGCTTGTTAGGGACAGTACTAGGTCTAATAACCTCTTTATCATCCTTACAGCTAGGAGATATCGAATCTTCTCAAGCAGCGGGAGTTACGGGGGGAATTGGTGAAGCTCTAACTTCTACCGCAGCAGGTTTGATTGTAGCGATCGCAACCCTGTTTTTTGCCAGCCTATTTCGCGGTTTATACCTCCAGCAGATCGCTTTAATTCAAGAAGTCGGCGGACAGCTAGAATTACTCCACCTTGATCGCTACGAACGAGAAGCGACTGCCAAATACTGATAATTGATAACTGATAACCAGCGGTCTAAAACATGCGCCTACAAGAAGAACCCGATTTACCACCTAGAATAAATATTTTGCCAATGATCGACGTGATCTTTGCAATTTTGGTCTTTTTTATTGTTTCTAGCCTTTATTTAACTCGTTCTGAAGGTTTGCCCGTCAACCTTCCCCACGCTAGCACCACTGAAGTACAAAAGAATACCCAGATCGTCGTTAGTCTGGACGATCTGGGTGAATTATCCATTAACAGTAAACCCGCTCAAATAGAAAACCTAGAAGCTGAAATTAATCAGCTGATCTCGTCCGAATCTAGCACCACGGTAGTTATTAATGCTGATCGCACTGTCGAACATGGAGATGTAGTTGAGGTAATTGATCGCCTACGGCAAATTCCTGATGTCCAACTGGCGATCGCTGCAAAAAAGAAACTCGCTAATTGATGACACGTCTAAAATTATCTTTTGCTAAGTAATACGAGGGGGTCGGCTACTACATTATCGCGGAGATGAATCTCAAAGTGGAGATGAGAACCAGTACTACGACCAGTACTGCCCATTTCAGCTATTTGCTCTCCCTGTTTAACTTGCTGTCCATGAGTTACCAAATTTCGATGGTTGTGAGCATAGTAAGTCACGCTGCCATCAAGATGCTTGATCTTCACGAGATTGCCATAACCACCATGCCAGCCCGATCCAATGACTTTTCCAGCAGCAGCAGCAATAATGGGTGTCCCTACGGGGGCAGCAATATCTATGCCCCGATGTAGTCTGCCCCAGCGCCAGCCATAACCAGAAGTAAATACTCCTTTAGCAGGCCAAATATAACCATCAAAAGCGCTAGGTAAATATTCTTCGGGACTTGGTAACGGGGGAAGAGTCAGAGCCAGAGAATCTTTTAAGTTGGATTTAAGATTACCTCTGACAACAGGTGTTTCCGATTGATTTTGAGGAGTTACAGCGGGCGAGGGAGTCGGCAAATCAACTTCTGGTAAAGGTTCAGCTACAGAAACTAAACTAGGGTCGTTTTCACTTAGTTTTGCTGCCTGTTCCTGTCTGTACTTAGCTCGTCGCTGCTCGATTTCAATTTTGAGCTTGGCAATGTAAGGATCTTCTGGCAATGGCTGCAACAGTTTAGTCGGCATTTTTGACGATAAAATCTGGGGAGCAAGATCCCTTTCTGTTTCGGAAGACTCTACAGATGCCAAGTCGAAAGTTTGCGTATCTAAGCCTAAGTTTTCATCTAAGCTTTTATCTAAGATTTTGGGGCGCTCAGGAATAGTTAGACGCTGATTAACAAAGATAACGTTGGAATTGGCGATGCGATTTAGCTCAACTAAATCATTGCTAGATACTTTATACTTACTAGCGATCGCTGTGATAGTTTCTCCTGACTTTACTTGATGAATGCGTAACGGTGCAGGCTTGGGTATTGTTTTTGAGCTCGATTTGGCATCTGCTAAATATGTTTTTTGGTTTTGAGCAGTAGGCTGTGATTTGGCTAGTGGAGGTGCGCTTGATGTAATAGTGGCTGGCTGCGATCTCATCGAGCTAGCAAGAAGATTTAGAATTCTGGGCAGTAAAATTGAGTTTCTACGGGGCGCAGAGTTTGAGTTTCTTATTTGCTCGCCAAACTGTTGCACACCCGAAAGGATTGAACTTGAGGCGTTGGCAGATCTGTTAGAACCAAGAGCCTGTACAATTACCGCTAAAGATATAAAAACAGCAAATTGCCAGAAGGGACTATGGGAAAATTTAGCTGAGTTTAGTGGAGAACGTGATTCACTAGAAGTATTAGCATTTGATTTGGGTAAAGACAAGGCACTATTATGGAACATCTGTAACAAGATCTGCTGTGTTAATACTATTGAGTGAGTTGGTTTGAAACGAGCTGCTGACGATAAATGCTTTACGTTCAAGCAAGTTGGCTGAACGTTTAGGGCGAGCTACAGCTTTGTTAACTAGATAACGTTTGTTTTCTAGGCAGATTAACCTAAAACCGAATTTTAAACAAGTGTAATACGAACAAAATATTGCTGAGGAGGTCTAAATTACTTACTAGCCTGACTGTCTAATCGCCTCAAATAAGCCAATCGAAACGCTTACCGAAAGGTTGAGGCTGCGTACTTTTGGTTCAGCAATATCAATTCTTACCATTTTGTCGCAAACTTCTCTGACTTCTGGGGGCAATCCTGCTGTTTCTTTGCCAAACAAAAGCCAGTCAGTTGGCTGATATTGACAGTCAAGATAATTTTCTGTACCTCGAACGCTAAAGCCAATTAGCCTTCCTCCTCTTTGTTGATGGGCTTGCCAAAAAGCAGCGATATTTTCGTGATAGTGCAGATCTACCAATGGCCAATAGTCTAACCCTGCTCTTTTCAGATAGCGATCGCTGATTTCAAATCCAAGAGGCGCAACTAAATGTAGTTCTGTCTTAGTTGCAGCGCAGCTACGGGCAATGTTTCCAGTGTTTGGTGGAATTTCGGGATTAACGAGGACAATACGAACCATTTAAGCAATTAACAATGGACAATTAACAATGGACAATGGACAATGAGATTAATAAGTAGGTTAATGCATACTAAACTCTATAATTGGCGCTGGAATTAACGCAATGTTTTAGGAGGCGATCGCCACTTCGGGACAGACTGCATAATCTAGATCTCTTTCTTGTTGGGCAATCTTTTGAATATCAGCACGGATAATATCTGTGGGTGATATTCCCTGTTCGTAGAGCTTAAGCCACTGCTGAGCTGTGTTGCCCTGACGCAGAATTTTCTTTAGAGGAGAAAGGAAGCAGCTAAAGCCTCGTTTTTTTGCTAAAGGATAAACGCTATCGTAAATTTCTGAGATCCAGTCCCTTGCCAGAATCTTTTGACCAGACTGCCAGTGGCGCAATTCAGCATCTAAACTAAAGCGAGCAGCTAAAGTTTCATTTTCATCGCTTAAAGCCATTAATTCTGGCTGTAGATCGTTATTAGATAAAGTGCTTTGCTCTAGAGGATCTAGCTGGGGATTTTCAATTGTCTGCATGATTCGTGCTTCTAGTAAGGCAGTAATCGCTAATAAAGCTAAAGGATCGACGACTAGATCGCAAATTCTTAATTCTAAACGGTTGAGATCGAAGGGACGGCGATCGCCATTTGGTCGAACGGCACTCCAGAGATGACGAACATTACGCATGGTTTTGGCTGCCAACTGCTCCTCTGTCCAGCGAATAAAATGCTTGTGGCTTTCAAACAAAGGTACATTATCAGGAGTTTTGGGAAACATCTGCCAGCGTGTCGAGTGGCTGCCTGTAACTTCGCCATTGATAAAGGGAGAGGAGGCGCTTAATGCTAAATATAGAGGAGCTTCAACTCGAATCAAACGACAGGCTCGCATCAAAACTTCGGGATCTTCAATCCCAACGTTGATATGAACACTTGCCGTGACGACATCTGTACCGTAAGTCTGCTCGATATAGTCGTGATAAGGATTATTCGGATCTGAACGACAAAAGCGATCGCTACCACCCAAAGACATTGTGCTACCAGGAATCAGGGTGTAGTCGCCTAAAGTTTGAAGATAGCCTCGTAAAGATTGTCTCGGCTTGAGTAAAGCGCAGAGTAGGCGATCGTAACCACAAAAAGGAGCAGTAGTATATTCGACATTGCGGCTATCAGGCTCGCGAACAAAACTATCTAAAGCCCGAACAATTTTATCTGACAGACCAACAATTTCTCCTGCGGGAGTGCCAGTATACATTTCAACTTCAAAGCCTTTAGACAATAAACTCATCTTTTGTTTATAAAATACTTACACAATGGAAACTTGCGGATAGGATCTATTTTCCCTCAAAGAGTCTCACAAGAAGAACTTTCCTAAATTTCAAAAGCGATAAAAAATTTCAATAAGTATTGCCTATTTATTGCCATACTTGCGATTAATAGTATAAACGATTGCAGTCTAAAGGAATTCTAAAGATTAAAATTATGAGAATGTGCGTTTCTTAAGTTACGATCTCAGGTTGAATTAGCCAATTACAGTTCAGGAGCTAAATTATCTATGACAACACTTTTAGACAACCAAAGCAGAAAGACTAAACACTATCAAATGAATCAGCAGGTAAAATATCTCCATCTCGAAGCTGAGGTAGATATGCTGCTACAAAGGCTCAATGTCCTCAGACAACGCAGGCAGGGAACAGAAATAGCTCCTCAAACCTTCTCTTCCTCAGACTAATTTTCGATAGCGCTATCTCATCAGCTAAAAGCTATTTTTAGCCAAATCGTATCGCTCAACAATGAGCATAGGTGATCGCCTGTGACTAACTGTCGGTTTTCCTTTAATTATCTTATTTAACAGGTGTCAAAAGTCAGCTTAAGATAATTAGGCTGGAATCGTTCCCAGTTCAGACTTAAAACTCTCAGGAAGTAAATATGACAATACATCCTCAGCTAGCTCAAGCCTTGATTCGCAACAACGCACTCAAGGTTATTAGTGGCTTAAATAACTTTGACCATCAAAAGGTAACAGCAGTAGTAAAAGCTGCCGAAGCAGGGGGGGCAACCTTCGTCGATATTGCTGCTCAACCTGAATTAGTGGCAGCAGTTCGGAATTTAACTAGCTTACCTATTTGCGTATCTGCAGTTGAACCAGAATTATTTGTCAGTGCCGTCAATGCTGGCGCTGACCTGATTGAAATTGGTAATTTTGATAGTTTTTACGCTTCAGGTAGACGATTTGAAGCACCAGAGATTCTAGAATTAACCAAGAAAACCCGCTCTCTTCTACCTCAGACCACTCTTTCCGTAACTGTTCCCCACATTCTGGCTTTACCCGCGCAGGTACGCTTGGCAGAGCAGCTAGTTGAAGCGGGTGCAGATCTAATTCAGACTGAAGGCGGTACGAGTATTCAACCCCTTAATTCTGGAGTTAGAGGTCTAATTGAAAAAGCAGCACCTACTCTCGCTGCTGCCTATAGTATCTCCCAGGCGGTGGATATTCCTGTACTCTGTGCCTCTGGCTTATCTAGCGTCACTGTTCCCATGGCGATCGCAGCTGGAGCTTCAGGAGTTGGAGTTGGCTCGGCGATCAATCAGTTGGACAGCGAGGTGGCAATGGTAGCAGCTGTACGTGGTCTGGTAGAGGCTCTCAATTGCGCTCAAACATCTGTCTCGCAAAAATCTTAGACTGATCAATTCATTCTACTCAGACAGCTAGATTAGACAACAGGCTATATCTCTAGCAAGCAGTCTTTGAGATTATTCACGACCTGCTCCTGTTCGGACTCAGAAATACCAGGAAACATCGGCAGAGACAAAACTTCTTGGGCAGCTTGTTCCACTTTGGGCAGCTGCCCTTTCTGATAGCCCAGATCTTGATAGACAGGCTGTAAATGCAGGGGAATCGGATAGTAGATCATGGCTATTACGCCTTGCTCGCGCAGCTTTTGCTGCAGCAATTCTCTGATGCGCTCTTTTTTCGATGTTTGCCGTTTAATACATATAGTGTATTGATTCCAGACACTAGTTCCCCCTGCCAGTGTTTGAGGAAGCTCAATAGCAGCCACATGCTGTAACAGCTCTTGGTAATACTGAGCAGCTTTTGCTCTTTGCTGATTCCAATAGTCGAGGTAGGGTAGTTTAACGCTTAGGATAACTGCCTGAACTGCGTCAATCCGACTGTTAATACCGACAAAATCATGGCGATAACGAGAAGGAGAGCCGTGTTCTTTCAGAATTCGCATCTGCTTGGCTAAAGCAGAATTATTTGTCGTAATAGCGCCACCATCACCACAAGCACCCAGGTTTTTAGTGGGAAAAAAGCTAAAACAGCCAACGTCACCAAAGCTCCCAATCTTACTACCTGACCATTCAGCACCCGTAGCTTGAGCGCAGTCTTCAATTACATAAAGCTGATGTTTTTTGGCGATCGCCATTAGCTGGGTCATATCTACAGGCTGCCCAAACAGATGTACTGGCATAATTGCCTTAGTTCGGGGAGTAATTGCCTGCTCAATTTGCGCCAGATCGAAGTTGAAAGTTTGGGAATCTAAATCGATAAAGACAGGTTTGGCACCAACTCGGCTAATTACTTCCGCCGTCGCAAAAAAACTAAAGGCAGTGGTAATTACTTCGTCTCCCGAGCCAATATTTAAGGCACGCAGTGCTAAAAACAGAGCATCTGTACCAGAATTACAGCTAACACATTCGCTGACTCCCGTATAGCTGGCAAACTCTTGCTCAAAATTGGCGATCGCTTCACCACCAATGTAGCGACCAGAACTAAGAATATCGAGAACAGCAGAGTCCGCTTCTGCTTTAATTAATTGATATTGACGGGTTAGATCGACTGGGGGAATCTGTTTCACTCGCTTAGGTTAAAATTTTTTTTACTTAGATAAAATAGTGAGGAATTTAATTGTTCAATATAGGGTAGCGCGAAAAACTGCTATTTAGTGGTAATTGCTAATAAATACAGTAACTTGAGCAATATGAATGGCAATCGGCTAGTACAGTCAAACTATTTTTGCCTATTTTGTCGATTTCTTCCTAGTAGCATTTAAAAGTTATGGAATCAGCAGAGA
>JBCBEA010000043.1:0-13310 GCA_038529195.1 Cyanobacteria bacterium J06600_6 | reverse complement strand
AAAAACCGCAGCAGAAATTGAATAAAGGAAGAGCTATTTTGGTAGGACTGGGTTTAGCCAGCGTTTCTCTGGCATCAGCGGTTGTAGGTGCATTTCTTGCCGTTGCCGTATCAGATGTTCCTCCCCTTAAGCAAATAGAACTAAGTAGCGAAGAGCAAAAAGTTTTTAGCCAGACAGAAATGGTAAAGGCGAAAAATCTCAATTTGCCAGAACTTAAAAGACCAGTAAATATCTTGTTTTTAGGCATCAAAGTAATTAGCTCTGACCTAGAAAAAAAGGGTGTTGAATATGAACAGCAAGATGTTGGCTATCATCATCTAGTTAACTCTTTTGATGGCTTAAGCGATAGCATGTTGCTATTGAGATTCGACCCAGAAAAAGAAAAGGTTTCTGTACTTTCCATTCCTAGAGATACCCGTGTCTATATTGAAGGATATGGAGTCAAAAAAATTAATCACGCTAACGAATATGGTGGTCCTGCATTAACAGCCAGCGTTGCCAGTGAATTGTTGGGTGGCATCAAAATTGATCGCTATGTACGGGTAAATGTACAGGGTGTAGAAAAGCTTATCGATGCTTTGGGTGGGGTAACGGTTAACGTGCCTAAGGACATGAAATATAACGACTTCAGCCAGCACCTTTATATTGATCTCAAAAAAGGAATTCAGCATCTCGACGGCGACAAGGCAATGCAGTTTTTGCGCTATCGCTACGATGGTTTGGGTGATATTTCTCGCGTCCAGCGCCAACAAATGCTCATGCGAGCAGCAGTAGAACAAACTCTGAAGCCAGCAACGGTTATCAAAGTACCAAAGCTATTATCGGTAATCCAGTCTCATTTAGACACGAATCTGACCGTTAGAGAGCTAATGGCGCTGTCTAATTTTGCATCAAAAACCGAGCGCTCTGGAATTAAGATGATGATGCTACCAGGAGACTTTAATAGTGGCGATGAGCGAGTGAGTTACTGGCTTCCTCATTACCGCAAAATTAATAAGCTGATGACTCAACATTTTGAGTTGCCCAGAGATGAGTCTGAATATGAAACCTTGGATAACCGCTATGCGACTTTAGATCGAGTATCTGATATTAGCAATCCTCGCATTAAGATTTCAGTACAGGACAGTACTAAGAACCAAAAAGCTCTACAGTCCGCTTTAGATATGTTGAGAGAAGCTGGTTATCGTCAGGTGTACGCCAGCCGAAATTGGCAAGATTCCCTATCTACCACCAGAGTAATTGCTCAGTCAGGGGATGATGAAGCAGCCGAAGAAGTGCGATCAGTTCTAGGAGTTGGTGAAGTGGTTGTAGAAAGTACAGGGGTACTTAAATCAGACGTGACGGTACAGCTAGGGAGAGACTGGAAAAAGAGGCTGACGAAAATGATCGAAGCTGGCTTTGAGCTAGAAGACAATAACTAAAAAAGCTAAATAGCCATAAAGCAGTAAGTACTGCGTCAACTGCCAGTAGCATCGAAATTTTATGACCCTTACGAGATTAGATGACAAAATCGAGAGCAAATGACGCACATCTTTATTAGCTATAGCCACTCCAAGAAGGCGATCGCTTTTTTCGGTTTTTAACTTTGATTATTTTGGTTTACTTTAAAAAAGCTCAGTAAGTTTTTAGCTACGAATTTATAGGCTTTAGATTAATTCAATACTTCTTACACATCAGCATTATTAGACACCGAAAGTGGATTTAAAAAAGTAGCATAACCCAACTGAAAGTTGAGTCAATGCGATCGCTTTATCGAAAACAAACATTATTAAAGCTCTGCGTAACCAAAGGTGACGTTAAAATCTTCACACCATACAGCAACAGATGCATAATCGCTCAGATCTACATTTTCGGGAATCTCATATCTTTGTGTACCTGAAAAGCTTTTAATCGATGCAAGACTAATATAATCTGATTCGGCAATACTAGCTTCAACAGTTGCATCTTTGTGGAGAATTATCTCAACATCAGGTCCTCGAGAAGTCTCAAAATCGTCGCTAAATTCAATGTACTGCTTCCCATCTTCTTCAACTACTTGAAAAGTCCCTTCTGTCTTTTTACCCGAACCGACAGTAACAAATTGACTCGTATTTGCTGCTGCTGCACAGGGATTGACTGAGGCACAGGGATTGACCGAGGCGCAGGGATTAACTGAGGCGCAGGGATTGACTGAGGCACAGGGATTGACCGAGGCGCAGGGATTAACTGAGGCGCAGGGATTGACTGAGGCGCAGGGATTGACTGAGGCGCAGGGATTACCCGCAACAATTACAGATGAATCTGTACTGAAAAAAGAAGAAGCGATTGCACTATTAGAGAAAAGAGCAGTGCCACTAATGCTTAAAACAGAAGCAGCAGCGAGAGTAGCAATATATTTAAGTTTCATAATTTTTGCGAGTTCTTTTGTAAGTTGTATTTTCGATTTCCTTGACACTTACTATCTAACTCAACAAAACTGAGTTTTATCTGAATGCCAAATTTGTTTTAGCTAAAAATTATCAGATACTTTTTTCAGAAGTTACCAATGTTTGACTCAAACTTTATCTGCTGTTGACTGAAAAACGATAGAGTTCAAAATAGATGGGGGTTATAGCGATCGCAGAATAAAAGCATTATTAACCTGCCTGAGGTGAAGATAATCAGTTCCAAGAGACTACATACATGTGAGCAAGCCCTTTATCGAGTGGGGATAAACTTTATAAATAATTAGTAATCAGTCATGGGTAATTAACTTATACTATCGATCGCCCATTTAAATCTGCAATTGTGAACCATGAGTTCTTCTGTTCGTAAACGGCTACCAGTTCAAAGATGGCAAATTGCCACCTTCCAACCCGAACAAGCTCAGACTTTAAGTATGGCGACGGGTTTACTACCACTGGTTACCCAAATAATTATTAATCGTGATATTACAACTCCTGAGGAGGCTCACACCTACATCGAGCCTAAATCTCAGAATCTTCCCTCTCCTCTAGACGAATTTACAGATTTAACCAAAAGTGTCGAACTAATTCAAGAAGCGATCGCCGATGGTGAAGCGATCGCCATCTGTGGAGACTATGATGCCGACGGAATGACCAGCACAGCCCTTTTATTACGAGCCTTAAAACACCTGGGGGCAAATGTTGATTATGCTATCCCTAGTCGCATGAAAGACGGTTATGGCATTAATAATCGTATTGTCGAAGAATTCGCCGAAAATGGCGTGGGCTTGATCCTGACGGTAGATAACGGCATTTCTGCTTATGAACCCGTTGCCAGGGCGATTGAGCTAGGTCTGAGCGTTATTATTACCGACCACCACGACTTGCCAGACAAGCTGCCTCCCGCCGATGCTATTCTCAACCCCAAATTATTACAGGACAACTCTCCCTATAAAGGTCTGGCAGGGGTTGGTGTTGCCTATATATTGGCGATCGCTACAGCTCAAAGTCTGGGTAAGATTAAGGGGTTAACTAGTCCAATTATGGAACTATTCACTCTTGGTACAATCGCCGATCTTGCGCCTCTAACAGGAGTAAACCGGCGTTGGTTAAAAAGAGGTCTACGTGCCTTACCTAATTCTCAGCTAGAAGGGATTCAAGCCTTGATGCAGGTAGCGGGAATCGATGAAACCCAAAAGCAGCTCAAACCCGACGATATTGGCTTTCGTCTTGGTCCTAGAATCAATGCGGTAGGCAGAATTGGCGATCCACAAATGGTAATCGAACTTTTAACTACAGACGATCCCCAGGTAGCAAAAGTCAGAGCTTCTGAGTGCGAGCAAACCAATCAAAAGCGTCGTCAGCTATGCGAACAAATCGAAAAAGAAGCGATCGCTCTAGTCGAAGATACACCTATTCCCTGGCAAAGCGATCGCGTATTGGTAGTCATAGCAGCAGGTTGGCATCACGGAGTAATTGGGATTGTTGCCTCTCGTTTAGTCGAACGCTATGGTGTACCCGTTTTTATTGGCACTTATGAAGATCATGAGTTAGAAGCAGGGGGAGTAGAACAAAGGCTTGAGCCGCATGTAGCAGAGGGAGCAGAGGGAGCAGAACAAAGGCTTGAGCTGCATGTAGCGGAGGAAGCAACTGCACCGAGAATGATTCGCGGATCTGCCCGCAGTATTGACGAGTTTAATGTCTTTGATGCTCTTAACTACTGTGGCGATCTGTTAGGCAAATATGGGGGACATCGTGCAGCGGGAGGATTTAGCTTTCTTGCTGACAATCTTGAACAGGTTAAAGCTAGACTCAGCGAATTCGCTCACAAGTGTCTAGAAGTTGAACACCTCAAACCCCTCGTTAAGATAGATGCTCAAACAACTTTAGGATCGATAAACTACGAACTTTATCAGCAGATCGAAAGTTTACAACCTTGGGGAATTGGTAACAGTACCCCCGTCTTTTGGACTCCTAATGTTAGGGTAATCGAACAAAAAGCGATCGGCAAAACTCAAGATCATCTGAAGCTGACTTTGCAAGAATCCAATTCTGGCACTCAAATCAAAGCCTTAGCCTGGCGCTGGGGGGAATATTGTCCTCTCCCTGAATGTTTAGATATTGCCTATAAATTGAAAGAAAATCACTGGAATGGCAGTACTAGTATTGAATTAGAAGTCGTAGGAGTGAGAACTCCCGTCGAGCCAGACAGCAAAGAAATCCCAGCCACTCAAGAGCCTACCAAAAAAAGTAATGTACAAAAAGAGGTATTTACTTACAACGGCAGAATTTACGTATGCAGTAAAACTACTAAAGAACTGCGAATTAGAAACGATCGCGGTGATGTATTAGCCCTAAGTCAGGGTAGCCGTACTGGTTTGATTGGTAAATCCCGAAATGAAGCTAAAGAGGTAAACGTAACTAAACCACCATATTTTCCGTTGATTAAGGCTGCTTTACGTGCAATCGATGGGGGATAACGATGAAAGTTGTTGGAGATAAAAACACGTTATTCCGACTGAGTTTTTCTATGCTTAACTTGTGAATTTTGGAGAGATGCCGATTCAGAAGCAAGGTCGGAAAACATTTATGGTACTGAAGTTACGCCTTATCAGTTGGTTACAACTATTGAATCGGCAATTGCTATACTCAGAACAAAGATGTCAATAAGTCTATCTAGTTAGGGCGATCGCAATATGACTTTAACTACTTATAAATGGTCAATTAAAGAATGGCATGACCTAATAGAATCAGGAGTGTTAGCAGGAAAAAGAGTCGAACTACTAGAGGGAGAAATTATTGAAATGAGTCCCGAAGGAATTCCTCATCGCAACACTAATCATAAAGTAGTTAAATATCTCAGAAAGCTATTAGATGGAATAGCAGAAGTATACGAATCCCATCCTATTACCTTAGATAATTCTGAACCAGAACCCGATGTGGCAATTGTTCGGCTACCAGAGAGCATTTACGATACTCATCACCCCTATTCACAAGATATTTATTGGTTAATAGAGATTTCCAACCGAACATTAGCTAGGGATCTAGAAAATAAAGTTGTTACTTATGCTCGTAATGGCATTCCTGAATACTGGGTAATCGATCTGCAGAACAATAAATTAATCGTTCATACAAACCCCAAAAATGATACGTATGCTCAAGTACTCGAATATAAAGTAGGTGCAGTTTCTCCCTTAGCTTTTCCGCAAATTACTGTTTCTCTCGATCTCCTGCTGCTTTATTAAGGCTCAGTTACCGTAAACTGCGATCGCCTGCGCTTTTATTTTTTAAAATAATCCCCATCGTCAAACCAGACAAAAATAATAGTCCCATCACCCCGGCAATGGGATTACCATCGATTCCCGTAACCCAGACAGGCACTCGATTCGTATACTTAATTAGCTTCCCGACATTGACGATATAGTAAGCCCAAACTAAACCTGCATGAATACCGATACATATTCCTAGGCGATTACCCTGCGGGTGTGCTTCGCGATCGCCATATTTATACTTCGCTAACACTAACGCAACCCCTAATAAGACCAAAGCGGGAAACGTCACGGCTGTTCGTATAATCTCCGCCACTGGCTTTAGAAAATGCGCCACCGCATAGGCGATCGCTGTAACCCAAATACAAACACTTTTACCATAATCGCGCTGTAACTCATCCAGCAGCCAGCCTCGAAACAGCAATTCTTCAGCTAAAGCAATTACCGTCGCACTCAGCAAACCTTCGAGAATAACCTTAACTATACTGACTGACGGTTGAACTATTTTGAGCCAGCCGAACAAAGCTTCAACAATAAATAGCCCCAGACAAAGCCAAAATCCGATCGCCAAACCTTGGAAAAATTCTCGAAAATTACGCTTACTTTTTACCAGACCATACCGCTGATAAATATTCTTTTCTTGATAAACTAGTTTGCCCCACCAGTGCCACAGCCATAGCAGTTCAAAAAACAACAGCACCATCGTTAAGATACTGGCGAGATTACTATCCTCTCTCAATAGCCAGTAAATCGGTAACGCTATGGGCAACCATAAAATAGACAAAGCACCAATAAAGATGATGAGTCTTATCGGTGCTGAGAATGCCAATATTTTTTTAAGTTTTGAAGTATCGAGCAAATTACTATCCACAACTAATCGGCTTCACGGTAACATCACTCAGACTAAATCGAGTACATGAAAACAAATTAGAAACATTTTACTTGCTCAATGCTCGCGACTTAAATCTAATCATCTGCCTCAATTGTGCTAGTCAAGCCATGATTTTGCATAGTTTCTGAATAAAATTCAGCATGTTCTAGCGCACAGGTAATTACCAAGCCAACTCCGCTATTGTGAGTCTCCATCATGATATTTACGGCTTGAGGCTGAGTCATACCACCAATGGTTTGCATTAACACTTGGACAACGTGTTCCATTGAATTGAAATCATCATTGTGTAGCAATACCTTGTATCGAGGTGCGTGTTTACGCACGGTTGAGGTTGAACTCTTATCAATTACAGAAGTTCCTAAAGACACGACTATCTACTCCTTTAAAATTTCTTTTACTTTTGTTTTTGTTTCCCCAATGTAGTTGTTTGGAGGAATCTATCTCTGGCTGTTACTTAGCTAGCGCTAAGCATAGCTTAACCTGACTGTCTTAATCTCGAAGTTTGAAAATTCAGCTACCCAAGCCAAATGCAATTTGCTTAATCTTTTTTGGTCTTAGATTAGGCTGGAACTAAAAAATCGAAATCACACACACATATTAGCTGAAGCAATCAGTAACTTTCTACCTCAATTTTGTTATTGCTTTGTTTGTAATGATTAGGATTACTCATCAGATTAATGAAATATTTTGAACAGCAGCAAACTGCACCACAAAGAAGTTAACATAAATTAACAATGAAAATAAACTAAATCATAGAGATGTCCACAATTTCGACCACCATAGTCCAATCTATTCCTGGTACATACTGGCAATGGCGCGGAAATTCTATCTACTATGTCTGTGCAGGAGAACCCCAGACGGATAAACCACCGTTACTATTGGTTCACGGCTTTGGGGCATCTACCGATCACTGGCGCAAAAATATAGCTCAGCTACAGTCACAGTTTCAGGTTTGGGCGATTGACCTCTTGGGTTTTGGACGCTCGGCAAAACCTAAGCAAGAGTACAGTGGCAATTTATGGCGCGAACAGCTACACGATTTCATCACCGAAGTAATTAGACAACCAACGGTGTTGGCAGGAAATTCTTTGGGTGGTTACGCTTCTCTTTGTGTTGCAGCCGAATATCATGAGCAGACAGCAGGTTTAATCCTGCTCAATAGTGCTGGTCCTTTTTCTGATCGCGATCGCGATACCCAGTCTCAGTCTCGTGGTAACCCCTTAGGTAAAGTAATGAGATCGCTTTTGTTACAACCATGGGCAAGTTTTCTACTGTTTCAATATGTACGCCGTCGCTCTATAATTCGAAAGACCTTGAACAACGTTTACTTCGATCCTAATGCTGTTACTGAGCAATTGGTGGAAGATATTTATCGTCCATCTTGCGATCGCGGTGCAGCAGATGTTTTCAATTCTGTGTTTAAAACTCCTCAGGGTGAAAAAGTAGACATACTGTTAAGTAACATGCAATGCCCTCTGTTGCTGTTGTGGGGTGAGAAAGACCCGTGGATTAAAGCCAGGGAAAAAGGAGTACAGTTTCGTCAGTACTATCCTCAATTAACCGAGCATTATCTTCAGGCTGGTCACTGTCCCCATGATGAAGTTCCAGAAGTCGTAAATGATCTAATCACAGACTGGGTTATAGCCATTGATAAGCTACAATCTTAATTGCTGTCTTCTTAATAATTTGTTACAAGATAAGAGTAACTCAACCTATAGCTCTATGTTTGGTGGATTTGTTGGATTTGGTAATAATAAAGGCGGAGATTGGGGAGAAAATCTCATCAATACTGTCGCTAGCAACACAATCCGTCACTTATTTACCCGTAGTGATTCGGTAGAAGTTTCTGTAAAGTGTAATCCTTCAAGTAAGTTGCTTCAGGGAACAATTGACAGCTTCAAAATGAATGGTCGAGGACTCGTAATCCGTAAGCAGTTTCGCACCGAAGAAATGTCTTTTGAAACAGATGCGGTTGCGATTGATTTTGGTTCTGCCGTTCAAGGAAAAATAGCTCTCAAACAGCCTACTCAGGCGATCGCTCAGGTAAGACTGTCTCAGGATGATATCAATAAATCATTTGAAGCCGATTTAGTCAGAACAAAACTCGAAAATCTGACTCCTGAAGTTTTGACTGATATTTCGGGTGGAGAACCAATTTCTTTTACGGATATTGAAGTAAATCTACTGCCAGATAATGAAGTCAAGTTGTCAGCCAAAGCTAGTTGGGAAGATAAAGTAGTTCCCGTAAGTCTCAAATGTGTTTTAGGAATTGGTAAGCGCCGACGAGTTAAGTTTGAAGAGGTTAAGTTTCAGGGAGAAAACGTTCCCGCTGATTTACAGAATATTTCTAAGGATTTGACCTTAGCCTTAGGTGAAATTCTGAACGATATGGTAGATTTGGATAAATTTAACCTAGATGGAGTTAAGCTGCGCCTTAATCGTCTGCAAACAGAGGGCACAATGCTACTGTTTAGCGGATATGCGCAGATAGAACGTGTCCCCCAAACAGGGTAAACAATTGATAATGGACAATGGACACTGGACAATGGGCAATTATCAAATCGTGAGATGTAGTCCCTAAAGATTTCTGTTCATGGTAATATGCATTACTCCCGTGGTGTCGGAGGGGAAAGGGTTACCAGAGGTTTGAAAACCCAGTTTTTGATAAAACTCGACGGCGGTTAATCTGGCATTGAGAGTCAGAGATATCGCTTGTTCTTGTTGTGCTTGTTCAATTAAGAATAAAAGTATCTTTTTCCCCAAACCCTGACCTTGATATTCTGGTTTAACTACCATCTGACAGATTTGATATGGGCGATCGCTGTTGGGAACCAGTTGTCCATAGGCAATTACAGTGCGATCGTGCAAAATAGCAGCATGAAAATAATTGACCTGATTACTGTCTTGGGTTATCGACCAAGGCAAATCATGTTCAGCAAAAAAAAGATCGTATCTAATTTGCGCTGCCTGCTGGAATTCAGGGCTTTGGTATGGGATTAACTCTACCTTGATTCTTGCTTCCTCTTTTCTATCTGGATAATTCAACCGACTAGTTAGAGAGATGCTTCTTATTTCTCTACACTTCAAATCTGGTTGCCCAAAGAAAGATAGACTTAAAGCTAGATCGAATTGCTATTTTGTCAGGACACATGACATCAAAAAATAGCGATCGCTCTAACAGTTTAGTGTACGCTTCTAGTATAAATTTCCAGCATAAATTTACTTTCAGAATGATTCTAATCGGGTTATCAAAAAATCTTTTACAGCTAAAACAAATATCTTGGAATCGTCTAGCTGTTTGCCTACTAGGTCTAGTGGTCAGCTTCGCTCTCTGGGCTACTCCTGCATCAGCCACGATTAACGATGATCGCTATGAAGGTAATATTTTTGTGCTATTTGGGGGCAATGGTTCTTTAGTACCGCCACGCATGGATTTACCTACATCTCTGAAGCGAGAAAAGCCAGCAATTTTAGTCTATTACGTCGATGATAGTAGCGACTGTAAGCAGTATTCGATTGTCGTTACTCGTCTACAAGAATTTTATGGTCGAGCAGCCAGCATCATTCCTGTGAGTGTTGATTCATTTCTGGACAAAGATAAATATAGTCCAGACGAACCAGCATTCTATTACAGTGGCGTAGTGCCTGAAACCGTAATCCTCGACCAGAAAGGCAAGGTCGTATACGACGGTAAGGGGCAAGTCCCCTATGAAGAAATGGACGACGTTTTAAGAGAGGTCTTCGATCTGCTACCTCGCGATGAATCTGAAGTATTGAAGAAGCGATCGTTCAACGAGTTTAATTCAGGAATGACTAAGTAGCTGTTTGTCTTAGTTGGGGTGGGCATTATTAGTCTTATAAAGATACGAATAAAGTAGACTACTTTGCTAATCTTGCTATCTAAGTTAAATATTCAACATTAAATATTTAGCAAATTGCGATCGCAATCTAATGCCAAAAATATTGTCTCACCAAAAAAAGTTATTTCAACATCGCCTCCCATACAGCTAGAAATAACTAACAATTGCTGCTTGTCTATCGACTCTATTTGATAGTCGCAAATGCTCCAGTTTGGATAATCACTATTAAAGTAATTTGATGTTGACACTTCCTTGACTTTTGCAATTTTAATCAGCAAGAACGGCCACTCTTGTACTTTTGAAGTGCTTAAAGCAATAGAATCTGGTAACCATACTGCGTCCCAATTAATCACAAGAGTCACAGAAGACAAATCACCTACGTCATAAAATAATCCAATCCAGCAAGAATCGTGCAGAGTATATTTTTTGATAAACTCCGAAAAACTAATATTTAATCCTTTCTCCCAAGGTAGTCTATCGTTGATTAAATCATTACCTAGCCAAGAAGGATAATTATCAAGATCGATTTGTTCTTCTTCCATGACGTTTCTTGTAAGCAATAAAACTCTTCACGTCTTTGTGACTTATGCGAAGCGGTATCTTTCAGGGCGGCGCGAAACTATTCTTACCTACGCAAAACGCACTGAACTAGAGGTTCAAACTGGTCGGTTAACTCACTACGACACAGACCCAGACTAGGAATTGAAACCTTGCCGTAATCTTCCCCAATCTGAAGGGGAAAATCAAATTTTCCATCGATAAAGACAAATTCGCCTCCAGCAGCTTTAACGACTACCCAAGCTGCGGCGATGTCCCAGATTTTTGGTGTAGCTTCAACGCCTCCCACTGCCACTCCTGCGGCGACTAAGAGTAAGTTATAGCTGGCAACCCCCAGCATTCTGACTTTACAGGGAAACGGATTCTTGAAAATTGCTTTACTACGAGCGCAAAGATTAAATAGCTGTGTCCCGCTGGGATATTCGCGACTACTTTTAATTGGCTGATTATTCATATACGCCCCTTCATAGCCAGTCAATCCCGAATCACCATACCAAAAACCATGAAACGTCTGTTTGGTTGGAGGAACATAAACAAAGCCGAATACAGGCGTACCTTTATATAGCAGTCCGATTGAGATCGACCAGAGAGGGACACCACGAGTAAAGTTGGTAGTGCCGTCGATCGGATCGATCACCCAACACCAATCATTATCAGGGAAAATATGTACTGTTTCTTCAGTTAAGACGCCGTGTTCGGGAAAAGTTTTAGCGATCGCCTCTCGAATCTGACCATCAGACCATTTATCGGCTTGAGTAACTAAACTACCGTCTTCTTTCTCACTTGCCTGGATTTTACCAAAGTCTTGCATCAGGCGATCGCTAATTTTAGCGGTAGTTTGCTCACAAAAGTCTAAAACTCGATCCCAAAATTCATTCATTAGTTATTGCTATCTACAGTCTTTATCTTAAAAACTCTAAGTTCTAAGTTTTGGGCTTTGAGCGATAAAAGTAGTTTAAAACTATTTCTGATTCGGCTTAGAGCTTAGAGCTTAGAGCTAGGGCGAAGCCCTTTATTGATTATCGATGGTTTTTAGCTGATTGAGTAGCTGGGAAACTTGCGAAGAATTTAAAGTCACCGTAACTTCTAACTTTTCGGTGGCATCCCGTAGCAAAATAATTCCTCGATTATCTTTGATAGTTGCTGCTATTTGAGGATTTAGCAAGTTAAGTTTTTGATATGTTGTTACAGGTAAGCTAACGCTAATTACTACCTGAGATTGGGACTGCGGAAAAATGTACAGCTTCTGCTTACTTGGATATAAGAGCAGCTTACTAGGAGTAATGTTGCGCTCATCGATACTCCTCTTGCTCCAGTAGAGAGTAATTCCTCGTACCTGTGGCGCTGTCAGAATAAACTTTTCGTCAAACTTCTGAAGCTGCCAGTCTAGATCGGTAACCGTATCGCTAGTCGCAATCAATCTTTGCTGCCATACCACTTCTTTGCCATCCAACTCCGACCACCAATCGGCGATCGCCTGTAAACTATCTACATTGCTAGGATCGCTACTATTACTCTGCCAAATTAAATCATTACTCATACTAAAACCCCTTATTTTACCAAGATAGTCAGAAGAATGTTCTAAAATAGTAAATCGTACTCAATACCTATAAAAGTAATATTTTTAAAATATGTCAGTATTAGCGGCGATTTCAGTCGTACTCCTATTAATCGTAGTTCATGAGTTTGGTCATTTTGCAGCTGCAAGATTACAAAAAATTAGAGTTAATCGCTTCTCAATTGGCTTCGGTCCAACTCTGTTAAAGTATCAGGGTTCAGAAACTGAGTATGCAATCCGAGCAATTCCTTTAGGTGGTTACGTTGGTTTTCCTGATGACGATCCCGATAGCACAATCCCCCCTGACGATCCTAATTTACTGCGTAATCGTCCCGTTTTAGATCGGGCGATCGTCATTAGTGCAGGAGTAATTGCCAACCTAATTTTTGCTTACTTCCTTTTGGTAGGTCAGGCATTTACGATTGGCTTCCAAGACATCAACTACAAATCAGGAGTATTAGTACCTCAACTGCTGGCACCAGAAGAGTCTGCTGCTGCCAAAGCTGGAGTTCAGCCTGGAGACATTATTTTAAAAATAGATAACGTAGAATTGGGTGATTCAGCAAGTGCTCTAGAAAATTTGCGTCGCGAAATCCAAAAATCTCCTAATCAGTCTGTAGGTCTAACAATCAAACGCGGTACAGAGATTGTTAATTTCGATGTTACTCCCGACATTGGTCAAGATGGCAAGGGGAAAATTGGCGTAATGCTAGCTCCTAACGGCGATATTGTGCGTCGTCGTGCATCAGG